>CAZTXH010000423.1:0-1876 GCA_964617415.1 uncultured Rikenellaceae bacterium
GCATAGTCTTATTCTCGGGAGCTTCTTCACCATTAACATATAGCGTTCCGGATCTTATGATTATAGTATCACCCGGCAACCCAACACACCTTTTCACATAATTATCCCTTCTGTCACCCGGGCGGTATATTACCTCATAATTATTCCAGACTTCTTTCCTGGCTGCCGGGAGATAATAGCTTAATGGTTGTTGATTCATGGAAACATAACTGTCGCGTTGCTGTAATTCACGTGCAGTTCTCCTGACAATCTCATAATAGGCAGTGGCAGATTCTTCAAGGGCGACAGTATCTCCGGCCGGGAAATTAAATACTACGGGATCATATCTCTTCACCTTACCACATCCGGTAAGACGTTTATAAGGCCAGATAACAAGATTAGACCACGATTTGGTATTAATAATAGGTATTGTATTTGAGGTAAACGGAAAGGCAATGGGTGTATTCGGCATTCTGGGTCCGTAAGCAATCTTACTGACAAACAGGTGATCCCCTACCATTAATGACTTTTCCATTGAAGGCGTAGGAATCCGATAATTCTGAAACAGGAATATGTTAATTAAAGTTACGGCTATAACTGCAAAGATTAAAGCATCAAGCCATTCAATGAATGAACTGTTTTTACCATCCCTCCTTTTCCAGAAAGTCCAGTTAACCTTCTCCGAGATATAAAGGTCATAGATAATGGCCAGCCCCAGTAGCAGCCAGTAATTACCTATCCAGATAACAACCAGGATATAGATAATAGCAGCAATTGCAAACTTTATATATTTTCTGGGTATTTTATTTATCATGATGATCTTTTTTTGAAGCCGTAAAAGTAAAAAAATAAATCAGAATCCCAGTATATCATTCATAGTGAAAACTCCCTTTCTTGACTTTATGTACTCAGCAGCATAAACTGCACCCAATGCTAATCCTTTCCTGTTTTTAGCTTCATGTTTAAGAATTATTGTATCAATTTCTGAATCCCATGATACAATATGAGTACCGGGAATATCTCCTTCCCGAACAGACTTAATAGGAATCATATTTTCTGATTTATCCTTTTCGAAACACCAGCCTTTGTATTTTGGATTTTGTTTTTTAATCCCCTGGGCAAGAGATATAGCTGTTCCACTGGGGGAATCCAGCTTTTTTGTATGATGTATCTCCTCAATGTTAACATCATAATTATCATAATGTTCCATTTGTTTTGCCAGCTCGGTATTCAGCCTGAAAAGCAGATTTACTCCTATGCTGAAATTGGAAGAATGAATAAATGAGGTATCATTGAGTCTGCATAATTCAACTGCTTTGCTATAATTATCCAGCCATCCAGTGGTTCCTGAAACAACAGGTATTTTCAGATTCAGACACTTTGAAATATTCTCAAATGCCTTTTCCGGAATAGAGAACTCAATTGCAACATTAACTGTTTCAATATTTTTTTGACATAGATCTTCAGTATTGTCTTTGTCGATTATCAGTGATATTTGATGTCCACGTGCAATGGCTATCTGTTCTATCTCATGACCCATCCTGCCATAACCTATCAATGCTATATTCATTATTTTGATTTTCTGCGAATTTATCTTTTTTAACGTATGTGACAACCTGTTATTCTTATAAAATTCTTAACAATAAGTTAAATTAAATCTATCTCTTCCATACCTTTGTGTATCTTAGAGTGTAAATTGAGAAACACAAAGGTAAAACACAAAGGTATTATGTTTGAAAAAACATCAGGGATATATTTTTTATTTTACCTGGCAATACTATTTCAAATGAAAAGATATTATTTTTTTTTATCACTAATAACAATGGTTACTTTAGCTTCATGCGGGACACAGGGAAAAGCAGATCTTGTAATTATTAATGGCAAGGTTCTTACAATC
>CAZTXH010000423.1:1886-2117 GCA_964617415.1 uncultured Rikenellaceae bacterium
AGCTAATCCAATGACAGAAGCTATCGCAATAAAGGGTGAATTGATAGTTGCGACCGGGAAAACGAATAAGATCAAAGGGTGGATTGAAGAAGGAAAAACTGAAGTAATAGATGGAGGAGGAAGACTTGTGATACCCGGATTTAATGATGCACATGTACATTTCGGGCCACTCGATCCTGACTATATTGAGTTACGTTATACTACTGATCCTAAGGTAATTACTAAAAAGGT
>CAZTXH010000424.1:0-2109 GCA_964617415.1 uncultured Rikenellaceae bacterium
TACTTTTCTGAGGCTTCCTTTGTGACTACTGCTATTCTTGTCTCCTTATAACACTCTGTTCGGGTTGAATGCAGAGAGAAAGAAAGCAGGATAACTTCCTGCAAGAATTCCTGTTATTACCGGAAAGAGTATTATAAATGGGATTATATACCATGTATCCCAGAATTTCAGTTTGAGGCTGGTACCAAGTAGATCATTGAAAAAGGGCAGGACTATTCTTATTATTATAAGTGCAATAACAGTTGCGGCAAATGACATTATAACTGACTCGGAAAGGAACTGGGCAATGAGCATGCCTCTGTTGGATCCTGCCAGTTTTTTCATGGCTACCTCTTTTGATCTTGCTGATGCCTGTGCAGTTGAAAGATTCGTGAAGTTGACTGCAGCTACCAGGAGAATCAGTAAGGCTATTCCACTAAGAATTATTAATAATTTCGGATCACCAGCCGCAAGGAAATGAGGTTGGACCGAAGTATCGAGATGAATATCCGTAAGTTTTTGAAGATAATATCCATATCTATTACCCTTGTTAATAAATTCTTCGTAAGAGAGACTTAAAACTTGTTGCAGCAGTGGAGTGATATGTGTGACGACAAGCGGCTTCAGTTTTTCATTGACATTAGTATAATCAGTGTTTGGTTTAAGCAGCACATAAGTGCATAAGTTATTGTTTCCCCACTCATCATTATAGTATTGGGGGTCAGACAGCATGGATACCAGTACACCAGCCTTGAAATGTGAGTTGCCGGGGATATCATCCATAATACCTGTGACGATATATGATGAAGTATCCTTTCCAATGGTAATGATCTTATCAACCGGATTCTGGTTATCAAATATCTTTTTTGCTACCGAAGCTGAAAGAACTATTTTTCCGGGAGCATTAAGAAGGTTTGCAGGATCTCCCGTCAGTATAGGAATTGTGAAAAAATTGAAGAATGAAGAATCAGCTTCAATGATATTATCCTCTGAATAGGACTGATTATCATATGTCAGTGTATTAGCTCCGTATACTCGCTTCATTCTCAGATAATCCTCAACCTCAGGGAATTCTCTTAGCATTGCCGGACCAAGTGGGAATGATGTTGTAGCATCGATAAATTCCTGACCGTCTATCATAAAATCAGTGACCACATCATAAATCCTGTCGCTTTTGGTATTGAATCTGTCATAGCTGGCTTCGTATAGTACATAGAGTGCAATGAGCAGACTACAGGCGATCCCTATGGAAAGACCGGTCATATTGATAAGAAAATATGAACGCTGTCTTTTAAATAACCTAAAACTGTGTTTAATGAGGTTTATGAACATTGTATTTGAAGGTTAGGTAGTTTTAGAATTTTAAAAGCATATTCGGGAGTTAATGATGCCCGAATTCTTATTTTTTAAAAGACTGATTTTGAAATGTTTTGCTGCATAAAAATAGTCTTCATCTGGTTGGTTGAATAGTATAGGTGGTGGCGTGGGAGGTAACTAGGGTTGGCCGGTTTCTGGTATAGTGTTATTATGTTAAAGGCTGATTGCTCTAAAAGTCAGATTATCAGGCTTTATGAGAGGGCTTATTTCAGAATAATGTTATGCTTTCTGCAGGTTTCAATCATTTCTTCTGGCCATATTGATGACTGTACTTCCCCGATATGGGCGGCACGTAAAAGAAACATACATAAACGCGATTGTCCTATTCCTCCCCCGATTGAAAGAGGAAGGTCTCCATTAAGCAGGGTCTTATGAAAGTCGAGTTTAACGCGTTCTTCGCAACTCCTTATTTTCAATTGACTGAGCATTACTTCCCTGTCAACACGAATACCCATGGAAGAGATTTCCATTTCTGAATCCATAACAGGATTCCAGAAAATAATATCTCCGTTCAGACCTTTATGCCCGTCGCTAGTGGAAGTAGTCCAGTCATCATAGTCGGGAGCTCGTCCGTCATGAATTTCCCCATCCGGTAATGTGCCGCCTATCCCAATTATAAAGACAGCCTTAAATTTTTTAGCAACTTTATTTTCCCTTTCTCTGGGAGTTAAATGAGGGTATTCGTTCATTAAATCTTCTGAGTGAATAAAAGTTATATCACCGGGGAGTATAGGATAGATATGAGTGTAAGAT
>CAZTXH010000425.1:0-2098 GCA_964617415.1 uncultured Rikenellaceae bacterium
ATATACTGTTAAGCCTTTCAATTGGTATAATGATATCAACGATTGCGAAAAAAATGCAGCAGGCAATCTTCATGACAATGGTCGGTATGCTTCTGCCTGTAATCCTGCTTTCGGGATTTATCTTTCCTCTTGAAAATATGCCAAAGGTCTATGACTGGGTCAGTGCAATTTTCCCTCCACGATATTTTATTGTTGTGATTAAGAATATTATGATAAAGGGAACAGGGTTCCTTTATGTATGGAAAGAAACATTGATATTGATATTCTTTACAGTAGTAGCTATCTGGGTAAGTATGAGGAATTTTAAAATCAGGTTGCAATGAAAGGCGCTAAGGCACAGAGGTACAAAGGTATAAAAGGATTATTATGAGGACTATATTATATCTGATAAGAAAAGAATTCATCCAGATATTCAGGGATAAGTTTATCGGGAAAGCGATTTTTGGCGTTCCCATTGTACAGATGCTTATACTGGTGCCTGCTGTCACTTTTGAGATCAAAAATGTAAAGCTGTGCATTATTGACAGGGACATGACAACTGAATCGAGAGGGCTGGTAAGCCAGCTTGAAGGATCAACATTTTTTAAAGTAAAGTACTCGACTTTCTCCGAGCAGGAAGCAAATGATCTGTTACACAGAGGTAAATGTGACCTCATATTACATATACCTTCAGGTTTCGGAAAAGAGACCGGGCAGGGCCATCCCGACAAAATTTTAGCATCGGTAAATGCGATAAATGCTGTTAATGCACAGCTTTCCTGGGCTTATCTCACAGGAGTGATACGCGATTATAATCTGAATATCGTTGCTGAAAATACGGGTAGCATGGATATTGCGGCCATCCCGCAGATACAGGTGACCAACAGGTACTGGTACAATGAAATGCTCAACTATAAACATTATATGCTGCCGGGCGTACTCGGGATTCTTATCCTTGTGATAGGATTTGTCCTGGCAGGGCTCAATCTTGTCAAGGAAAAGGAAAGCGGTACTATTGAACAGATAAATGTAACTCCTGTTAAAAAATATCAATTTATAACAGCGAAAATGATTCCCTTCCTGATAATAGGTCTTATTGATCTGGCTATTGGATTGGTAATAGGAAAACTCACTTTCAACATACCTTTTGAGGGCAGTATTGCTCTCCTGTTCCTGTGTTCGGCAATTTTTTTGATTGGCCTTCTCGGCGTGGCACTTCTTGTCTCAACTATCTCAAGTACACAGCAACAATACATGTTTACAGGATTCCTGTTTATAATTATTTTCATCCTTATGAGCGGTGTTTTCACTCCCGCTGAAAGTATGCCGGTATGGGCACAAAAGATAAACATGGTCAATCCGGCTGCATATATTATGCGTATAAACAGGATGATTATGCTTAAAGGATCAACATTTCAGGATATAAGGGGGGATATACTTGCCCTTACCCTCATTGCTATTGTATTCACAACTCTTGCAGTAAACCGTTACAGGAAGACTGCATGAAAGGTATATCTATACCCACTCAATTATTCTGTCAGTGCATCAACTTTTGAATTCAGTTGCTGAATATTCTCATTCTGTAAAAGTACTTCTTCTTTTAGTCCTTCAATAATCTCCTGCTGTTCCTTCATTGCCTGCAGTAAAAGAACTGTAAGCTTTGTATAGTTGATCGCCATATCTCCTTTTTTATCCGTTTTAACTAGTTCCGGAAATAAAGCATCAACTTCCTGGGCAATTAATCCTATCTGCTGCTTCTCAGAAAATCTTCCTTTAGGATAATCGGCTGTATTCCAGTTATATGTAACAGGTCTTAAAGATATTACTTTATTAAGTACTTGTGACATATCTGAGATATTGGTTTTAAATTTTTCGTCAGATTTAGCAAAAATATCGTAGTAAGTTATATCCCCGGCTACTTCAACATCAGCAAAGAAACTCAGGTAAGCATTATCAAACTCCCCGTAAATAAGTGCCTCATCCGATGATAAACCTGCATTATCAATGTATAGTGTGTTAGAACCTGTTTCATCAATACCGGCCATATATCCAATAAAGACATTACTGCTTCCTACTTCATTTGAGCTGCCGCTCAATGTACCAATTGATACATTATAAT
>CAZTXH010000426.1:0-1402 GCA_964617415.1 uncultured Rikenellaceae bacterium
CATATATTCTCTGACTTTCAAAGAAAATAACCGGATCTGTCCCCTGAAGTGCACTGTTCATAAGACCTTTAGCATCAAAAGGAGTTGCAGGAAATACTATTTTCAGACCTGGAATATGTGCAGTCAGTGATGACCAATCCTGTGAATGTTGAGCTCCGTATTTAGATCCTACTGAAACCCTTATTACAACAGGCATTATGATTGTATTCCCGCTCATAGACTGCCATTTGGGCAATTGGTTAAAGACTTCATCTCCTGATCTTCCCAGGAAATCGCAATACATGATTTCGGCAATAACTCTTCCCCCACACATTCCATATCCTATAGCTGCACCTACAATAGCACCTTCTGATATAGGTGAGTTGAAGAGCCGGTGATAGGGGAGAGCTTCTGTAAGTCCACGATATACTGCAAAAGCTCCTCCCCAATCACGGTTCTCTTCACCCCATGCTGCAAGGGTGGGATCTTTGTAAAAACGGTCAATTATAGCCTCGAAGATACCATCACGAAGCTGGAAAAGCCTTGCTTTTGAAACCTGCTTTCCTTCACTGTCAACATAGAATCTTACTTTATTTCGTATGGCTTTTACCCGTGGATTTTCTTCCATAGGTATAAGGACTTCAGGATCACGTTCTTCCATTCTATCCACTGACCTGTTTGAAAACATCATTTTGCCAATGGCATCCTGATCACTGTTAAGATCTAATATGGGTGAAATCTTGTCATCGGTTGCAAGCTGAAGGATGTGAGTGATTAGCCGGGAAGTATCACTCTTTATATTATCCAGTATTTCCTGTTTTACTATTCCTGCTTTAACAAGAGAATCGCCGAATGAAATTATTGAATCTTCATTTTGCCATGCCTCTATCTCCTCTTTCGATCTGTAAGATGATGCATCTGAAGGGGAATGACCGCTGATCCTGTATGTTAACGTGTCGAGGAGCACAGGACCTTTCTTATCCTCCAGTATCTTTTTCTTACGTTTAAATGCATCGATAACAGCCAATGGATTATACCCGTCAATACGCTCTGCATGCATCATTTCAGGATTTACACCCGCCCCGATACGGGCCAGAATATCATAGCCCATTGTTTCACCCATAGTCTGGCCACCCATACCATAAAGATTATTCATGAAATTGAATATAAGTGGCAATCCTCCTTTGTAATCACCCTCCCAGAGTGTTTTATACTGGTCCATTGTTGCAAAACAGATTCCCTCCCATACAGGACCGCAACCCATTGATGCATCTCCGATATTACAAACCACAATACCGGGCTTTCTGTTTATCTTCTTATAAAGAGCGGCTCCTACAGATATATCTCCCGAGCCCCCTACAATGGCATTATTGGGATAGATTCCGAAAGGAGTAAAAAAAGCATGCATCGAACCTCCCAGTCC
>CAZTXH010000426.1:1412-2095 GCA_964617415.1 uncultured Rikenellaceae bacterium
GCCCCATACAATAAAAAATGATTTGCCAGCTCCCTTGTATTTCCACTAAAATCTTTTTCTACAGTATGAAGGATTTTCCCATCCAGGTAATTGTTCATTATTGAGTAGAGATCCTTTTCATCAAGTTTGTTTATTGCAGATAATCCCTTTGCCAGAATTTCTCCATGACTTCGGTGTGATCCGAAAATAAAATCTTCAATTCCCAGAGTGTACGCCATACCTACTGCAGAAGCTTCCTGTCCTATAGACAGGTGGGCAGGACCAGGGTGATTGTAAGTTATTCCGTAATATTCATTTTTTGTTTTTATATCATTTAACATAGTCTCAAATTCTCGTATAATGACCATATCATGGAAAATTCTTATTAAATCCTCAGTATTGAAGTTCTTTTTCTCTTCTTCAATAGTCCTGTTATATTGATTTACAGGTATTTTACCGAACTCAATAAATTGTGATCGGCGTAAAGTTCTGGGATCGATGTTTTGTGTTTTTGGCATGGATTAATGGTTTAGCGGTGTAACGGTGTAGTAGTTAAATCTTTATGAGTTTTCAGTAAGTTCGAAATTTTCAATTTCCTGTTTTATCTCTCTCAGGAACAAAGTAGCCGGTCCGCCATCGACAGCCCTGTGATCGTATGTTAATGATAATCCTATATGGGGAACAAAGCCAAATGAGTTATTTCC
>CAZTXH010000427.1:0-2087 GCA_964617415.1 uncultured Rikenellaceae bacterium
TTATCGAAGAGTTTAAAAAAAATCTAGCTTCTTTGTTTGTTTTTCAACATAGAAGTTGTCACGGAGGTTTTTCTCAGTGATTCTCTGTGTCACCTCTGTGGTACTCAGTGTAAGTTTTTCACCAGACTATTTAGATTACCTATTCTATTCCCAGTTTCTTTGCTATTGCATCCGGAATTGCATTTTTGTTAAGCATTATATTTGTTGTACGTAGAGCTACAAATGGTTTTGAAACAAAAAGGAAGCCATCATATTTCCCTCTTATACCCCATGAATTTTTAACCTTATAGTAACTATTTCCTTCCTGGTCGGTGGCAATGCCCATGATCTGCATTCCATGGTCGTCGGTTGTGGAGTAATTATCAAATTCTTTCTGTCTCATTTCCTGGGTGATAACCTTTTCAGCCAGGGGACCTTCAAAGACTTTCTTGGCTTCATCTTCGGACATTTCGCTCCAATCCTTTTCAGGAACAACAGCTACTCCCTCTGTCATAGAGAATCCTCTGTCGCTGACATCACTTGCCCAACCTATGGTATAACCTTTTGAAATGGCATTATCAATTACCTCCATGAATTCATCAAGAGGTAAATTATAAAAGAGTCCGGCTGCCCAGTTGTCAGGGAGTTCCAGTATAAAAGGCTCATAGAAGGGATGATGGGTGAATGATGTAAGACATATATAATCATCCGGATTTAAACCAAGCTCCTTCATAAAGCTTGCAGGTGTATATGTCGTCCCCTCATAACTGAATTCTGAAGGTATCTCCCCGAGATATGCATCGAGGATCCCGTTAATACCATTCATCCAAGCTGTGGTCAGGGAGCGATTTTTAACAAGGGCTTCCATAAATCCTTTCAGGACACTATCCAGTTCACGGTGATTATGACTTGTCGTGCCATAACTTAATCCCGGGTAAGCTGCTTCAGGAACAAGGCCTATTACATCACCATATTCACTGCCTCCTCCGAAATTTGCGTTTCCATGCATCCTGGCATACATATCAGCCTTTTTCTCATAAGTATGCCTGACGATATACATCTCCGACAAGTCATAAGTACCTTTATCCATTCGTAATAGTTCAGATTCAAGTACTGATATCCCTGAAAAGCACCAGCAGGTGGATGATGAAGCCTGGTTTTTAACCGGCGTACAGGGTAACTCTTTTTTTATCGTAAAGGTGTAGCCTTTCTCCTGTCCATAAGTAAATGCGCTGACAAGCAGCAGAAGAATGATAAGTTTCAAAATTTTATTCATAATTATAAGTGTTTGTTTATTAAATAGTTATCATAATTATTCAGTTTTATTGAAATTAAAGTATCAAATTTAACAATTTGAAATAATCATTATAGAAAGAAGAGAAAGAAACTTACACAGAAGTTCCACTGAGAAAAATTTTTATTTCACAATTTGTTTTCTTCGGTAGAAAAAATTCAACACCTCCGGTGTTGCATGTATTAAATCCTGACTATCAGGGATTTAACCATGGACATTGGAATTATATGCTTCCAGCATCTGTCATGAACGCTACATTAGCCCGGTACATTATCCTGGAATAAGGATTTAACCAGAAATAATAAAATTAGGTATCACTATCTGGTTAATCATTAAAGTTAATTATCTCATGATTGATCCCGGAGGTTCAACACCACGCAGAGACAGTAAAAAGCGACCCATACTATTTCAGCGATTTCTTCAGCTGTTCAAGTGTGGTTTTCCAGATCAGTTGACTTGCTTTCAGCTGGTCTTCAGCATTTCCACCATTAAAATTTCTGTTCAGATCAGGGATCAGATCAGGAAGAAATGAGGTATGTCCACCATTTTGTGTACAGATATGTTCCATCCCGTATTTAAAATTGTATTCTGTCAGCCTCTGCATGATCATATTGCAGAATTCTGAGGATGGCCAGGACTGATCATCGGTGTCAGATACCAGCAGTATGGATGCCCTGATGTTCTCAACCGGTATAGCAGCCCTGGAAATTGTTGACTCATCAGCATTCTGCAATCCCAGAAGATAAAATGACCTGAATGAGGTTAGTTTTCCTGCTTGGAGATTTTCCATATCCTCCTGCGTATAACCATAGGG
>CAZTXH010000428.1:0-2085 GCA_964617415.1 uncultured Rikenellaceae bacterium
TTGCCCAATACAAACAGCACCGAGATATTTTCAGGGATATCTTCTCCCCTTGCAACCTGCTCAACTTTAAAGGTCGGTGAAAACTTTTCCACTAACGCCTGATAATGCTGGTAAGTAAGATCACTCCTCCCTAAAAGTATTCCCACCACCTTTTCTTTATTTTTTATCAAATTCCGGATATTTGAAGTAAGCTCGTACTCCAGCGTCTCGATCTGGTTTATAAAGGGAATTACCACATATTTATCCAAATACTGAATAGCGATGCCCATATATACTTGGATCTCCCTGTATTCCCCCTGCTCCTGCACGGGAAAAGATATGGGATAGATATTTAAAGCCTGTGTTTCGTCCTGAAGCTTTTGTTTAATGGGATATTTAACGGTCAGGGTTATCTTGCCTTTGGAATAAGCAGCATACTCATTGAGCATATCTTCCACCTGCAGAGGAAGCGGGTGCAGGTTTTTAATTTTTTCCGAGACATAATAGGTAAGGTGCACCTGCTCGGGGATGTCTTGGAACAGGTTCTTGGATACGTCGGTAATGGTAAACATCTTATTTTCAGTAATGTCCAAACGAAAGAAAAACACCGCGCTGTTAAATCCGATGAATAGAATAATAAGCAGTACTAATCCGGTAATAATAATCTCTTGCATTCTCTTAGTCATTGTAAATCCCCCTTAAAGCCACTTTCTGAAAATCAGCACTTTGCTGTTTAAATAGAGAAAGAAACCGCTTACCAATATAAAATACATAATATCTCTTGAATCTATTAATCCCTTGCTGAAGGCTTCAAAATGATAGTTAAATGAGAGCGCGTTTAAAAAATTACCTATTACAAGCGGCAGTTCTATCATTCTGTTGACTTCACTGATGATGATAATGAAAAATAATGTGAGTGCACTGAAAATAAAAGAAATAATCTGATTGCGGGAGAGAGACGACACGAACAGTCCCACGGAAAAACAGGCGCCGCCAAAGAGGATTACTCCGATATATTGGGCTATTATCTGGCCCCATTCAAAATCACCCAGAACACCCAAGCTTAAAGGTGTTATAAAGCTAAAACACAACATAATAATAAGTAAGAAAAATGCAGCAAAGAACTTACCAAGCACAAGCTCATATTCCTTAAACGGTAAGGTAAGCAGCAGCTCTTCGGTGCCCATTTTCTTTTCTTCAGCCCAGCTTCTCATGGTAATGGCCGGAATGAAAAAGATAAACACATAGGGTATCATCATGAAATAAATTCTTAAGTCGGCTATTCCCCGAGAAATAAACTGATTCACCGCAAACAGCCAGACAGACATGAACACCAGAAAAACCACTATTACAATATAAGCAATCGGCGAGTTATAATAGGATTTTAATTCTTTCTTGGTAATTGTAAAAATGTTAGCGAGCATTATCACCACCCTCCCGTGTCAGTTTAATAAAAATATCTTCCAAACTAATTTTCTCAGGTACCATGGCGAGAATTTTATAGCCTTTGCTTACAGTCCAGTCAAATATGTCCTCTAATGCATTTTTTTTCGGTTTTAAAGATAGTTTAAGCTTTATCTTAGGCTTTTCCTGTTCCTCACATAGCAGTACTTTCTCTACACTGCCGCACTTTGCGATCTCTTGTTTAACTGCACCTGCATCGTTTGCTTTCAGTGTAAGATGAAGCAGCTCTTCGCCTTTCAGTTCCTTCCCGATTTCTTCCGTGGTTCCCTGAGCCACAATGTCTCCTTCATTCAAAATCAGAACACGATTGCAGATCGCTTCAACCTCCTGCAGAATATGAGTAGAGATAATTACAGTCTTTTCTTTTCCCATGCGCTTGATGAAATCACGTATATCATTGATCTGATTGGGATCAAGACCTGTTGTTGGCTCATCCAAAATCAGTATTTTGGGATCATGGATCATGGCCTGAGCCAGCCCTGTGCGTTGTCTGAATCCTTTGGAAAGTTCCGATATATTTTTATACAGGACGCTTTTAAGGCCGCATTCATCAATAACCCACTGGATGCGTTCCTTTCTCTGTTCACTTTCCAGATGACGGGCATCGGCTATGAAGTTTAAATATTCATATACATTCAGATC
>CAZTXH010000429.1:0-2073 GCA_964617415.1 uncultured Rikenellaceae bacterium
GTATAATTACATCCAGATCCTCATCTCCGTCGATATAACCAAAACCATGAGGGGCAACTCCGCCATGATCATCATGCCCGGAGCTTATTATAATCTCCCTCAGGTTTTCTGATGTATTGTACCATGCTAATTTGTACCCATCATATACCAACAGATCATCAACTCCGTTTCCGTCAATATCAGCAGTTACTGCATCATGACCTCCTGCCTTTATCAGGTAAGCCTGCCAAGGAGTATCAGGCTGGTTATCAAGCACTCCAGGGTTACGAAACCATGTTCCGTTAAATGCCACATCGTACCAGCCGTCATGATCGATATCTAACACAGCAGTACCCAGTGAGTTGGAAAGTGTCCCGGATGTTCCCATCAGATGTTGGATCCATATTGAGTCATTAATCTGTTCATACCAGTATGCTGATTTCGTGTTCCGCCTTGATATTGCCACATCAGGTTTCCCATCACCGTTAAAGTCGGCTAGTGCCGTACCTCCTGTTCCCCATGAGGATCCCGGTAATACAGGATCAATGCTGAAATGCTTCCATTCAGGTATAGATTTCTGCTGGGCAAAGCCATTTCCGCATATCATAATAATAACAATAAAAAGACAGGCTTTGCCTAACCAGACACTTACTGTCTGGTTATCAGGTAATTCAATCATTTTACTTATTTATTTTCTGGGTTATTTTACCAGTCTTCTTATTTTTAAGAATGACCTTCACTTTACCATCGGGCATGGTTTCTTCTTTGACAAAAATATGGTCTTTGTCATAATCCCTCACCGCAGATATCTTCTGAGTGCTCTTCTGCCCTCTCCATGTTTTGATTTTTACCGGCTCCCATTTCTTTGATAAGGCTGACCGGTAGCAGGCATCCATTATTTCATTTACTATATAGCCGTCATAAAAGGTTTCCGCCGGTTCTTTTTTGTTTTCAAAGGCATTGAACATATCTGTGAACATATCGGTATAGCCCAGTTCAACTACCTCATCGCCAACGGGAAAAAGCCACCCTTTCTGTGATTCAGCCTTTTCTGCCACATATCCCTTTTTGCCTCCGGCAGTAAACATCTCGAAACCGGTCCGCAGGAAATTGTTGATCCATATCGTTCCTTCAGTTCCCATCACTTCATCCCTGAGGTCCATACCACCACGGAATGTCCAGCTTACTTCAAACTGACCTATTGCACCGTTTTCATATCTTATAAGTCCTACAGCATTATCCTCCGCCTCTATAGGTTTAACGAGTGTATCAGCCCAGCAGATGGCTTCAACAGGTCTGATATCCTTGCCAATATAATTACGGGCTATCTCTATGCAATGACAACCCATATCGAGCAGTACTCCGCCACCGGAGATATCTTTTGTCCAGAACCAGTCACTGTGTGGTCCCGGATGTGTTTCACGGGAACGAACCCATGTTACATCTCCCAGGGCACCAGCCCTCACAGAGCTCAATGCTTTAAGTGTTTTGGGAGGATAAACAAGGTCCTCAAGGTATCCGTGCATAACATCTGATTTCTCCACCAGGTCAAGCATTTTCTTTGCCTCAATAGCATTTCGGCCTAAAGGCTTGGTACAAAAAACCGCTTTTTTCACAGAAGTTGCGAGCTTAACTGCTTCAAGATGCAAGTTGTTGGGAAGTCCGACAACAACAACTTCAACCTCAGGATCGTTTACGGCTTCCATCATTGAGGTTGTCCACCTAGGAATTCCATGTTTCTTTGCAAATGTTTTTCCTCTATCCTTGTCTCTTGAGTAAATGACAACCACCCTGTCACGGTTGCGCTGACCATGAAGGGAAAAGGTATAAAAATCGCCTATAAAACCTGCGCCAAGCATTGCTACTTTTGCCATAGTATTAAATTTTAGGGTTATTATTCTGACATTATATATTCTTTTGATATTATTTTTTCATAATTGATGTACTAACAAATATAATAAGAACCTTCCTTGAATCATATAAAATATTAATTGAGTATCAGTAATCATGAATAATGCGGAATGTGTATAATCCTGTGTTTATTTTAAAAGTCCTGTTTATAATTGTGAGATTCCTCATTCCGCCAAAGCGGGA
>CAZTXH010000430.1:0-2029 GCA_964617415.1 uncultured Rikenellaceae bacterium
GGATACAACTTTCCGGAGGCGAAAGAAGAAGAACAGAAATTGCGAGAGCCCTTGCATTGAAACCCAAATTCATTTTACTTGACGAACCTTTTGCCGGAGTTGACCCTATTGCTGTTGAAGATATTCAGAATATCGTTTCACACCTGAAAAATAAAAACATAGGTATTCTTATCACCGACCATAATGTACATGAGACCCTCTCAATAACCGATCGTGCCTATCTCCTTTTTGAAGGCAAAATCCTTATGTCGGGAACATCTTCTGAACTTGCTGAAGATGAACATGTAAGAAGGGTATACCTTGGTACGAAATTTGAACTGCGAAGATAAACAACTCTCGTTGTTATTACAGTTATTTTCTATACCTTTGCGGAAATTTATATGCGGATGTGTCGTAATTGGTAGCCGAGCAAGATTTAGGATCTTGTGTCTTTATAGACGTGGGGGTTCGAATCCCTTCATCCGCACAAATATGGCAAACCGTCCTTAACCTCTTTAATAGTGCGTTTGGCGGTTTTTTAATGTATAGTAAATTATTTAAAGATGGATATTACCAGAGAAAACATTAATGACCTGAATGCAATACTGAGAATAACAATCACTAAAACTGATTATAAAGATAGAGTTGAAAATGTACTTAAAGAGTACCGTAAAAAGGCAAATATAAAAGGGTTTCGTCCTGGCATGGTACCTATTGGTCTAATAAGAAAAATGTATGGCAACGCCGTAAAGGTTGATGAGATCAATAAAATAATCTCAGAAAGTTTACATAAATATCTCACTGATGAGAAACTGGAAATACTTGGGGATCCATTGCCAAAGACTGAAGAGCATGAAAATATAAACTATGAAACCCAGGAAGATTTCAAATTCTCTTTTGAACTGGGTCTGGCTCCAAATGTAGAGCTTAATATCAACAAGAAAAACAAGGTCACTTCATATGATATTATCATCGACGAAAAGATGAAAAATGATCATGTGGAGAATTATACCCGTAGATTCGGGGAATTCAAAGAAGCAGAAGTCTCAGAAGATAAAGATATTTTAAAGGGTAAAATTGAACCAATTGATAGTAACAGTAATCTTTCGCCCGAAGGTAATGTTATTGATGATTCTTCCCTGGCTGTTGACATTATCAAGGATGATAAAATCAAAAAGGATTTTATTGGGAAGACTGTTGATGATCATATTGATTTCGACCTCAGAAAAGCATTTCCCAATGAGAATGAAATAGCTGGATTACTGAAAATGAAAAAGGAAGAGGTTAATGATATAAGTGGTAAGTTCAGGTTTATAATCAGTGAAATCTCGAGATTTTACCCCGCAGAAATAGGAACTGACCTCTTTAACAAGATATATGGGGAAGGTATAATAAGCTCTGAAGATGATTTTATGAAGAAAATTGAAGAGGAGATTACTGCAAGTCTTAAGCGAGAAAGTGAATATAAACTGATGCAGGATATCAGAGACATGGTGATTGATAAGACTGATCTGAAACTCCCTGAGGATTTTCTGAAAAGATGGCTGTTAAAAGTTAATAAGGAGAGTACCGGTGAACAGATAGAAAAGGAGTTTGACAACTTCAGGAAAGACCTGAAATGGCAGCTTATAAAGAATAAAATAGCAAAAGAGAATGAAGTGAAGATTACCCAGGAAGAGTTACAGAATGAGGCTGAAAAGATCACCCGTTATCAATTTCAACAATACGGATTATTCTATGCTACAGATGAACAGATATCAAATTATGCCAAAGAAACGCTTAAAAAAGAGGATGATGCAAAAAGAATAGCTGATAAGATACTTGAAGATAAGGTATTCATCCTGTTGAAGGAGATTGTAAAACTTGAGCCAAAGAAGATCACGAGTGAAAAATTTAATAAGCTTTTTGAATAGTAATCAGTGTATTGCAGTGATATATATAATTTCTGTATCTTTGTTTGTTAATTCCAAAAAGAAAAAAAATGAGTAATACTGACGATTTTGGGAAATATGCAAAAAGCAAGTTTGGTGTCAGCAGTATGACACTGCAC
>CAZTXH010000431.1:0-2017 GCA_964617415.1 uncultured Rikenellaceae bacterium
AATCTGCTCTGCTCTTGAATCCTTAAATTGGGTAGAAGATCATCAACGGTAAGAAAGACTTACTTTACTAAAATTTGGTATTGCTTGATACAGAACATAATAACCGGTACTATCCTGCATCTGATATACAGTTGATTCATTTTCACCCTGTTTTACCGATACTTTTTCCCATCTTGAGGGAATATAGGTTTTTACTGTTAATGGGATGTTATACATTGTTGTATCAAGGGTATGTGTAATATCAACAGTAATCTTTCTACCTTTCTTTTTAGTATTTATTACTGAATTCATCCTTTCTCTGATATATTTTGTCACATCTCCGAATGTTGCAATCCAGAGATCATCCTCCTTTGATCTCATATATTTGAAATATTCTTCAAGCAGTTTGCTGGGAAGAGCTTCCCATCCGATACCATCAACTCCGTGAAATACCAGGACCAGCCATATATTCTGATGATTCAGGGTGGTGTCAATCCACGATTTCATCATTGGGAGTGGAGTTCTTGTGGTTGCTCCACGCTGCCATTGTACGTATTCAGTTTCAGCTTCTCCCGGTTGCCTGCGGCGGCTTCCCCGGTTTAATTCCGTGAGATAAGATGCCGGCATCCTGTTTCTGAGTGCAGGATAGACTTTATGCGCATACTCCATTGCTCTTTCATTTTCGGTTCCGAAAGGAACTTCAGCAGAAAAGGTATGTAAGTCCCCAAGCTGGTTAAGTAACTCTTCACGGCTTTTTTCAAGTTCGTAAACAATGTTTGCTTCATCCAGGGCAGCCAGACGCGGGTGAGTAACCATATGACTGGCAAATTCATGTCCCTGTGAAGCATATATTCTCAAAGCATCCCAGGAAGCATCTACCTCATCGAGAAGCTCATAACTTTCTCCTTCCAGAGGTGGAAAATCGCCACGTCGTACTTGCTCGTATAATTCATTTATTATTTTATAAGCTCCCTCCGGATTATCTGCATCGATCCTTGCACCTGCATTCAAATGGTATTGAAGAGTCCCCTTTAAGCCGAGGTAGGCAGCTGCAGAAGACCGCTCATAGAAGTTATCCTTATTAGTGGGAATATTAGCTGTCTCTTCTATTATTTCTTCCACAGGTCTTCCAATAAAGGTACCTCTGTACTCAGAACCTTTAATAGCTCCGGTATTAATAAAGAAGGTTGCTTTCAGATTTAAATCATTCATTATTGGCAACGCATTACGAAATTGATTAATTGTAGCATCATCATAGGTTATAGATGCAGCGCCTAAGTTGCCATCTGGCCATAACGTTATCTCTGTTAATCCTTTATTTCCTTTTTGTGTAGTGCATGAACTCATTATTGCAATACAAACACAGATCAATAAAATTCTGTTCATCATTTTCATTCTTTTTGTCTTCGGTGTGCTTTGTTTTATGTAAAATTAGTAAAAATTCCGGCCCTATACTGGTTGAACTGATAAACAAATAAATATTGTCAGTAACTTTATATCTGGTATATTTAAGAATATTAAAAAAAAAATGGAGGATCCCGAATGAGACCTGCTAGAAATTTAATTAAACAAAGAAAGACTATTCATTTTAGTACAATTGTCTGTTTTATATGTCTTACAGGATTAGCACTGTTACTTTCCTGCAATCGGGGCAAAACAACAGAAATCCTTAACCTGATGGTACAGTCACTAGTGGAACCCCTTGCAATTGAAGATGAAAATCCGCTTTTCAGCTGGCAGATGAAGTCGACTGTGAGAGGGCAGAAGCAAACAGCCTATAGAATTGTCGTTACCCGTGAAAATAACGATGAAGTGGTATGGGATAGCCAGAAAAAGGAAAGTGGTTTTTCAAATAATATCCGGTATGAAGGTCAGGCACTGGAACCGGAAACTGCATACAGATGGGATCTTACAGTGTGGGATGCAGAGGGAAAGACCTACACTAATACATCGCGGTTCGAAACCGGTCTTATGAATCCAGATATTGTTGCATGGGATGGTGCAAAATGGATCGGGTCGAGTGAACTCACTCTCGATG
>CAZTXH010000432.1:0-2009 GCA_964617415.1 uncultured Rikenellaceae bacterium
TGGCCTAAACGGGAAGTATACTGAACTCTCTTTTGAGAAAAAACAACCCTTGCCTGTCTTATATCAACTCCTGGCTGCTCAGGGAACAAGATTACTTCAAGTGTAATCTGTTATAATCTTGATGAAAGAAGTCACAGAGTACTTACACAAGAAGCCAGATATGAGCTTAACTGATATCATCAAACTTGTTGTCAGTATCCTTGCCTGCTTTGCCGCTGCAGGCATCGGAAGCCTTTTTACCTTTAAAGCTATACCGAATTGGTACACCGGACTGAAAAAGCCACCTTATACGCCGCCCAATTGGGCATTTGGGCCCGTTTGGACCACCTTATATATATTAATGGGCATCTCAGTCTTCCTTGTCTGGCAAAAGGGATTATCCACTAATGACGTATTGCTTGCTTTTACCCTGTTTTGGATACAGCTCGCAGTTAACGCTATCTGGTCAATCATATTCTTCGGAATGAAGTCAAAGGGGGGAGGAGTGATAATAATTATTGTGATGTGTCTCCTTATTCTGGCAACAATGATTGCATCTTTCCGAGTTTCAGGCTGGGCAGGAGCACTTCTTATTCCTTACATTGCGTGGGTTAGCATTGCGTCATACCTGAACATTGGAGTCTGGCTACTGAACAAGCCTCCCAAACAAGATACAGCCGATTTCTAATTGCAACCCTCAATCTTCTCCGTTATCTTTTAGTAGAACTTGTATGCATTCAATTGGTTCGAATCTCCCTGGTTGCAGCCGAAGCATTATTAGAAAGTACCATCAAGGACCTCGATTTAATTTTCAATCTTCATATTTAACTGCAAAGGTTCGAGTCCAGTATAGTAATAAAGTTGAAATCGGTGTAATTCGTAGTAGTTAACCAGAATTGGAGAATAAGCAATGGATAGAATCGAGAAGCAAGAATTCCCGATAGTCCGGTTAACCCGATGGTCGGTGACACTGTCATTACCCAAAAAGAGAAGCAAGGTCTCCAAGAAATATGGCGATACGATGGTATATGGGGTAGATGCAGAAGGGAATGAGAAGGTTTATGCACAGGTGCCATCTAGGCGGTGGGAGAAATGGTCGAAAACAGACCCATTATGGACCCAAGCTCAATCTGCAATGTTTGATTATCTATTGTCCGATCCAAAGACCAGAGATTTTGTGATCAAGATTAATATACAAGCAGCTTTGGAAAAGGGTGATGAAGAGATGGCGGTTAAGCTCTGGAATGCTCTATCTGAATCGGCCAAAGCAGAACTCATAGCTCATCCGGAAACTAATACCAGTACAGAGAAAATAAATAAGAGTTACGGGTTATCAGATGTTCAAAAAGTATGGGCGGAGAGAGGAAAGCAAGGATTAAATTCTTCTGAGCTCCAAGAGCTTATCATAAAACAGAGAGGACGTTGCGCGTTATCTGGCGCACTGATGATATTCGACAAAGCCCGGGGAAACCCCAATATAAACAGGCAGGGATGTCATCCCTTATATGCAGCTGTTGACCATGTCTCTCCGGGTAACAGGGAGTATGGGCATCAACTTGTTTGTTACGATCTCAATGATCTCAAAGGACATCTCCCTAATAAGGTATTCATTGAACTACAAAAAACTTCTGCTTGGAAAAATCTAATGCAACAGTGGAAGTCCCAATCTGAAAACAACCCTATGGATATAGCTGCTTTCAAGGCGTTATTGAAAGACTGATACTACTCATGAGCCGTTATATTGATATTAACTTTTTCGATTGACGATCAACTCGAAAGTTTTAATTCTGCGTATTATTCAGTACTGCCCACCAAAGGGGATGAAACCTAGAACTCCCGCCAACTTCGACGAGATTCGAATTGGCCGGGGAGGCTTTTTTCAGTTATCTTCGCTTGGCCACAAGCTGAAGACAAAGCAGAGGTGCACTAAGTCTTGTTGCGCTGTTAGTGAATGTCATGTTGTGAGGTTAGCATGAAGATAACATATTGACAGAATAACAGAAATATGGTATATTCCCATACAATGAGCT
>CAZTXH010000433.1:0-2007 GCA_964617415.1 uncultured Rikenellaceae bacterium
GGTATATTCATAAAAATACATAATTAAAAGTTAAAATTTGTAATCTTGTAATTGCTAACATCAATGTGAGAAGTTATGGCACTACCTGGTAAAACAGTTGAAAGACTCAGCGAATACAGAAGAACATTGCTTGAATGTCTGAAAGAGAAAAAGAATTTCATTTTTTCACACGACCTTGCGGCACGGCTCCACATTACGGCAGTACAGGTGAGGCGTGATCTTATGCTGATTGGATATTCATCGGTTCAGAGAAAAGGCTACAATATCAGGGAGCTGATAGAAAAGATCGGTACGGTAATTGACTCGGAAGAGAGTATGAATGTGGCAATTATTGGTATCGGCAACCTGGGAAGAGCGGTAGCAGGTTATTTCAAAGGAAAAAGATCGAAGCTGAATCTTGTGGCATCATTTGATAATGATCCGGAGAAAGTAAACAAGGTTATTTCATGTGTAAAATGTTACTCCTATAATGACCTTGAGAAAATGATCAAAGAACTTGATATCAGGATAGCTATTCTGACAGTACCGGCAGATTTTGCCCTTGAAATAGCTGAAGAGGTAGTGCGAATGGGAATCAAGGGAATACTGAATTATACCACAATCCCTCTAAATGTACCCTCATGGGTTTACCTCGAGGAGTACGACATGATTACTTCAATGGAAAAAGTAGCATATTTTGTTAAAGAGAATACTATACAGCATCAATGATGCAATATGAAGATATCCAGGGTTTTTGAAGAAGTAAGAGCCTGCCGCATTTTTGAAAGCCAAAGAGGAGATTGCCATTCTAATTTACTGAGCTGGATACTTTTTTAAAAGCTCTATTCTGACTAACTTTGCAAAAATTTTTTTCTCACTAAATTTTATTTATTTAATAAATGCGTTTCTCACCTGAAAAACTGAATATACCGGATCAACGAATGAAGCCCTTTATTGATCCACAGGAGATATGGGATCTGTTAAACAATACAAAACCTGATAAACAAAGGGTAAGGGATGTCATTGCCAGGTCGCTAGATAAAAACAGGCTAACACTGGCGGAGACAGCTGTACTTGTTAATTCAATCGGGACAGATCTTGCTGATGAAATAAAACAGGGAGCAAAAGAGCTGAAAGAAAAAGTATATGGAAACAGGATAGTACTTTTTGCACCTCTTTACATCGGGAACAAATGCACAAATAATTGTCAGTATTGCGGATTCAGAATATCAAATAAGGATGCCATACGTAAGACGCTCAGTGATGAGGAGATAATTAAAGAGGTTGAGGCTCTTGAAGACAACGGCCAAAAGAGGCTTATACTGGTTTATGGTGAACATCCTGAATATTCGGCAGAATATATTGCCCATACGGTTAAGCTTGTATATGGGATTAAGAAGGGCCGGGGTGAGATACGGCGAGTGAACATCAATGCTGCTCCCCAGGATATAGAGGGTTTCAGGACCATTGGAAATGCAGGGATTGGAACATACCAGATATTCCAGGAAACATATCATCCTGAAGCCTACAAATGGTACCATCTCGGAGGTAAGAAGATAGACTATAATTGGAGGATTACAGCTCTTGACAGAGCCCAGGAGGCAGGTATTGATGATGTAGGTATTGGTGCACTGTTCGGACTCTATGACTGGCGATTTGAAGTCATGGGCCTGATACGTCATACAAACCACCTCGAAGCATGCTATAATGTTGGACCTCATACAATATCATTTCCCCGGCTAAAAGATGCCATGAGTTTGAATATTAACGGTAGATATCAAACCAGCGATGAAGATTTTACGAAACTGGTCGCCATATTGAGATTGGCTGTGCCTTATACAGGACTTATACTTACGGCAAGAGAAGCACCTGATGTAAGAAAAGAAGTGATGCAGTATGGTGTCTCCCAGATAGACGGAGGTACAAAGCTGGAGCTTGGATCATATTCAGAATCACAGAATGAGGCTCAAAACCTGAACCGCGAACAATTCAGGATTAATGATGCCCGTTCACTGGCAGAAGTGATTG
>CAZTXH010000434.1:0-2002 GCA_964617415.1 uncultured Rikenellaceae bacterium
TCTGGATGCCCTGGCAGAGGAAGGAATCCGTTATACCAATGTATATTCAACATCTTCCGTATCTGCTCCAAGCCGTTCCTGTTTCATAACAGGCATGTATCAAACCTCAACAGGTACTCATAATATGAGGTCACATCGTAATGATGATTTCCGTTTACCTCAGGGTGTAAGACCTCTTACCCACCGGTTGCAGGAGGAAGGGTATTTTACTGCCAATATTTCGTGGATAGGAGAAAAAGAAGTGGGAACCGGCAAACTTGATCTCAATTTTGTAAATGAGGGACCGATATACCAGTCGGACGACTGGGAAAAATTGAAATCCAATCAGCCTTTTTTTGCCCAGATTAACATGCCTGAAGCAGAATATGACATATATGACCGGCAATCCGCAAAAAAAGAAAGGGTAAAATGGTACGGAGAAGATAGTCACCCGCGGATAGCCATACCTGATAGTGTTTCACCTCCTCCCTATTATCCCGATCACGAGATCACCCGGCAGGAATGGGCCAGATATCTTAATTCAATTTCTGGTATGGATATCCGTATCGGATGGATCCTCGACCAGCTCAGGGAGGATGGTCTGGAAGAAAATACTGTTGTGATCTTTTTCGCCGATAACGGTCGCCTTGAAGCACGGGGCATCCATTATTTATGGGATTGCGGCATACATGTACCCATGATCATCCGCTGGCCTGAAAAGATCCCTGTACCTGCAGGATATGTACACGGTACTGTTAATTCTGAAATGATCAGCCTTATTGACCTTACTGCCACCACATTATCAATTGCAGGAATTCCAAAGCCCCCTCTTATGCAAAGCAGGATCTTCCTGGGAGCTGAGAAAGATGAACCCAGAACTCTTGTTTTCAGCGCCCGCGACAGGATAGACGAAACAGTAGACAGGATCCGTTCAGTAAGGGAGAAAAAATACCATTATATAAGGAATTTTATTCCAGGAGAAGGATTTACTTCATTGAACCGGTACCAGGAAAAATGTTTCCTGGTCAAACCCCTTATGCGTAAACTATATGACGAGGGTAAGCTGTCGGGGCCTCCGGCCGATCTGATGAAAGATCCACCAAAAGAACTGCTATATGACACTGAATCCGACCCTCATGAAATAAACAATCTCGCGGGATCTGATCTGCCCGAACACAGGGAGGCACTGATCCGCCTTCGTACTGCTCTCGATACATGGATTGTTGAAACAGATGATCTTGGCAGATTTCCGGAATCACCTGAAATAGTCAAACCCTTTGAGAAAGAGATGCACGACTGGTTTGGAACACCGGATTGGTATAGTCAGAAACCATAAGCACTTTGAAATAAAATAAGGATACATCATACGCTCTGTGCCTTTTCAGTCATCAAAAATCACTCCTGAAAATCCGCGGTCTTTACGCTTCCTCTTCTTTTCACGTACCTTTCCTTCCTTAATGTTCTTTATCCTCTTCTGGCCATCTTTGGCAAAATCCATAAAGGTCTTACCTCTTGCACCATAATATTCAAGTGCGTTAACTGCTTTCTCATAATATTCCCCTGCAAGATCATAATCGTTATACTTCTTCTCATGTAGCAATCCTTTAAATATTGCCATCTGACATGTGAAATAGGCATTCTTAATATTAGAGGATGACTGGATGATCTCTTCCGCTTTATCATAATCTTTTATAAGAAAGAGATTCTTTAAATATTCAGCCCTGAACCATGGATTTGCCGGATACTGGTTGAAGACAGTCTCACTGTAATAGAGTGCACTTGGAAAATCATTTTCATACTGAATACATATCCATGATAATATGGAATATGCCTCAGGACTCAATAAAATGGCATTCTCAGCACAATTCAGAAGCTCTTCAATACCTTTCTCCTTATCACCATGAGGAAACAGGAAGGCTACTGCCTTGTATATCGGATGCTGTTCGGGATAAGCTTCACGGTAATAATTATAAAGCCCGGTATAATAACAGAGATCCGCAAATACTGAAGTATATTCGAAAGC
>CAZTXH010000435.1:0-2000 GCA_964617415.1 uncultured Rikenellaceae bacterium
GAATATGTGTCAGTCGAACTGCAGAATATGTTGTATTAACCGACTGTCCCCCGGGTCCGGAAGAACAATAGGTATCTTTTCTGATGTCTTCCGGTTTAATGACCACATCAAATTCATCTGCTTCGGGAAGAACTACCACTGAAGCTGCCGATGTATGTACCCTTCCCTGTGTTTCAGTCTGGGGAACTCTCTGCACCCTGTGGACACCCGATTCATATTTCATTATTCCATAAACACCTTCGCCTGATACACTCATAACAATCTCCTTATAACCTCCGGCTGTACCTTCAGAATATCTGTTAATATCTACACTCCACCCATTCAATTCGAAAAACTTTGAGTACATCCTGAAGAGGTCACCTGCAAAGATACTTGCCTCGTCACCTCCCGTACCTGCCCTTATTTCAACAACAGCACCTTTGTTATCTTCCGGATCTGCCGGTAAAAGAAGTAATTTGATCTCCTCTTCCATTTCCGGTATCTGTTCGTTTAGGGTTTCCACTTCAGCTTTGGCCATCTCCCTCATCTCTTCGTCTTTTTCTTTTGCCAACAGCTCTTTTGCACTTGAAAGGTTTGAAAGCGCTAATTTATATTTCTCATAAGCCTCAATAATCGGCTGGAGATCCTTATATTCCCTGTTCAGCTTTACATACCTCTTCATATCGGATAGAATATCCGGTTGAGTCAGTAATTTTCCCACTTCAACAAACCTCGATTTTACGCCATCCAGTTTCTCAAGAATCAGATTACTTGCCATAGCTTGAAATTCCGGCTGCGAAGATAAGAAAAAAGGTACAACGGTGCAACGGCCCAGCGGTATAACGGTTAAACGAAGGCTTACTCAGTGGAACTCTGTGTAAAATAAAAATCTTCTGAAAACTCTAATACTCAAATGATCCATACTCCGATTTTATTGTTAACTGCTTTTTATCAGATTTTTCACAATATCCAATTACCTGAGCCTCAAGATTGAATGAGGATGCAATATTGATTATTTCGTCTGCAATCTTCTCATCAGTATAAATTTCGAACCTGTGGCCCATATTGAATACCTGGTACATCTCTTCCCAATGAGTTCCTGACTGCTCTTGTATTATCTGGAACAGAGGAGGTAAAGTAAAAAGGTTGTTTTTGACAACATGCAGATTATCAATAAAATGAAGTATCTTTGTTTGTCCTCCTCCTGAACAATGGATCATACCATGTATTCCAGAGTGTAAAACCTCATTAATTTTCTTCACAACGGGAGCATAGGTTCTGGTTGGAGAAAGCACCAATTTACCTGTATCTGTATTCAGGCCACTTACCGGGTCAGTGAGTTTCATTCTTCCGGAGTACAGAAGATCTTTCTGTAATGAGGGATCAAAGCTTTCCGGGTATTTTTCAGCAAGATATTTCCCAAAGACGTCATGTCTTGCTGAGGTAAGACCATTACTACCCATACCGCTATTATATTCATCTTCATAGGATGTCTGTCCAAAAGAAGCCATGCCTACGATAACATCCCCTGCACTGATATTATGATTTGAAATGATATCCTTACGTTTCATCCTGGCAGTAGCTGTTGCATCAATGATGATTGTTCTTACCAGGTCTCCTACATCAGCTGTCTCCCCTCCTGTGGAATATATACCTATCCCAAGATTTCTGAGTTTTTCAAGAAATTCTTCAGTACCATTTATTATTGCTGAAATTACCTCTCCCGGTATTAACTTCTTATTCCTTCCAATTGTTGATGATAGCATAATATTATCATAAGCACCAACACATATAAGGTCATCCAGGTTCATCACAATCGCGTCCTGAGCTATGCCTTTCCATACCGACATATCACCAGTCTCCTTCCAATAAATGTATGCCAGAGATGACTTTGTTCCTGCCCCATCAGTATGCATAATGTTGCAATAGTCAAGATCACCTCCAAGAAGGTCCGGGATTATTTTACAGAAAGCTTTTGGATACAGGCCTTTATCAATGTTTTTTATTGCAGCATATACATC
>CAZTXH010000436.1:0-1998 GCA_964617415.1 uncultured Rikenellaceae bacterium
ACACAATCCTGTATGTGGCTGATAATGGTTCAACAGATGGATCCACTAACTGGATCAGCAAAAACCATAAAGATGTTAAGCTTATTAAACTGAATGAAAATCATGGCTTTGCACAAGGCTACAACCTTGCTCTTGAACAAATTGAGGCACAATATTATGTTCTTCTGAATTCTGATATTGAAGTCACGGAAGGGTGGCTCGAACCACTTATCGAATACCTTGATCTTAACCTCGATATTGCTTCATGCCAACCTAAAATACTCTCATATTATAAAAGGGATAGTTTTGAATATGCAGGTGCAGCGGGAGGATATATCGACAAATATGGCTATCCTCTATGCAGAGGACGTATCCTGAACCATATTGAAGAAGATACCGGTCAGTATGACACTACAAAAGATATTTTCTGGTCAACCGGGGCCTGTATGGTAATGCGTGCTGAAGCATGGAAAAAGTGTGGCGGATTCGATGCCGATTTCTTTGCACATATGGAAGAAATAGATCTTTGCTGGCGTTTTCACCGAGCAGGATACCGGGTTTCTTTTGTTCCTGATTCAAGTATCTTCCATATAGGCGGCGGTACACTTCCATATACATCTCCTTTCAAGACATATCTGAACTTCCGTAACAGCCTTTACCTTTTGTACAAAAACCTGCCTGACAATAAAATAAAAAAGGTACTCCTCAAAAGAAAGTTACTTGATGTAATCGCTGCTATATTCTTCCTTGTCAAAGGCCAGTTTAAAAGTGTCAAAGCAGTATGGAAAG
Source organism: uncultured Rikenellaceae bacterium (assembly GCA_964617415.1). Lineage (GTDB taxonomy): Bacteria > Bacteroidota > Bacteroidia > Bacteroidales > VadinHA17 > LD21. The sequence goes on from CAZTXH010000436.1 coordinate 769, forward strand.
CACATAAAGATTACTACAGAAATCATAGCAAACTCAAAGAAAAAAGAGAAAATGTAAGGTCAATAGGAACAAATGAAACTGTTGGTCTGATATTGAACAAGTGTATCGTTTTTGAGTTCTATATTAAAAGCAATAAAACATTTAACAGTCTCAATCCAACATTTTGAACTGATGAAAAATATCCAGTTCCTGATTTTTATCTCTATAGCATTAACTATATACTCTTTGGGAAATGTATATATATTCCTTAAAGGATATAATATTTTACCTCCCCCACGAGAACATAAATTTCTCTTTACCTTATTGTTTGTTTTGCTCTCCATAACATTCATTGCAGCCAAAATCCTGGAATCAAGACATTCTTCAGTCTTTACGGATATTCTTAATATTATCGGAGGATTCTGGATGGCATTCATGCTTTATTCTATAATATTTCTTCTTCTCTCTGATCTGATTGCACTTTTCCTGAAGATACCAGGTATTTTAAACAGCAGCAATATTATGATTTACAGGAAATGGGCATTTTTGTTAACATCAGGCATTTCAGTGATACTTATTGCAGGTGGATTTATAAATGCAGTTCGCCCTGTTATTACAGAATATAACATTACTGTTAATAAAGAAGCCGATGATATTAAGACTTTACGGATTGCAGCTGTATCTGATATTCATCTTGGAAGTGTTATACGAAAAAGAAGTATAAAAATACTGTCAGAAATACTTGAGGAGATGCATCCTGATGTTGTTTTTCTTCTTGGAGATATTGTAGATGGTGAACTGGGCCCTGTTCTCAGGAGTGATCTCCTTAAATACTTTACGGGACCTCATACCAAAGATGGTCTCTATGCGATAACAGGTAATCACGAATTCATAGGCGGAGCTGATCGAACAATTCCTTATATAGAAAGTAAAGGGATCAATGTCCTTAAAGATGAAACAGTTATTCTTCCGGGAGGTATTCAGCTTATCGGAAGACTTGACAGGGATGCCCGCCGTTTTTATGGGAAAGAAAGAATGTCTCTTGAAGAGTTAATGAAGGATATTGATCACTCCTTACCGATAATTGTCCTTGATCACCAGCCTTTCAACCTCGGGGAATCAGAAAAACTGGGTGTTGACCTCCAATTGTCGGGACATACCCATAACGGACAAATGTGGCCTCTTACCTATATAACAAAGAAAATCTACGAAGTAAGCTACGGATATCTTAAAAAAGGTAATACTCAGTAT
>CAZTXH010000437.1:0-798 GCA_964617415.1 uncultured Rikenellaceae bacterium
TCAGAATGGTTATATCACAAATGATGAAAATCCCGGCGAAGAAAAGACATATTGTCTGGGGTATGGTCAAAGACAAGGATGCGAATAAGCTGTTACAATTACTTCCGCGCGATGGATTATATTATTTCTGCGCTGCTAATATCCCACGTGCCTTACCGGTAAACGATCTGTATAATATCGCTATAACGCTTGGACTGAAGGGGGAACCGTTCCCTGACGTAAATTCAGCAATAATTGCAGCCCGGAGAAATGCTGTACCGGAAGACCTGGTTTTTATCGGAGGTAGTACTTTTATTGTTGCAGAGATAGAGGATCTTTAATATGGGTAGAAGTAAACAGCTGAAATTTCAGGATAATGATCAGAATGCAAATGTGATCCAGGCTGGCAAAGAAGTCTATAAAGTAATTAAGGGTAACTGGAGAGATCTTCAATTTGCAAATGATAATCCTCTTGTACTGGAACTTGCATGTGGCAGGGGTGAATATACCACGGGGCTTGCCAGGGAATATCCTGATAAGAACTTTATTGGTGTTGACATCAAAGGTTCAAGGATCTGGACCGGCAGTCAGACAGCGATAAAGGAGGGATTGTCAAATGTTGCTTTTTTAAGAGCCCAGATACAAAATCTTGGTGAATTTTTCGACGAAAATGAAATCGACGAGATCTGGATTATTCACCCGGACCCACGACCCAGAAAAAGAGATGAACATCGACGACTTACTCACCCTCGTTTCCTTGATATGTATAGAAAAATACTTAAAACAGGAGGTTGGATCCATTTAAAAACTGATAATGCT
>CAZTXH010000437.1:808-1991 GCA_964617415.1 uncultured Rikenellaceae bacterium
CCTTTAACCTGCATGCTTCGCCATATTCAGCCGATCATCATGGTATCGAGACCCGGTATGAAAGGATGTCGCTTGATGAAGGTATTCCCATAAAATATCTTAAATTCAGGCTGAAATGATATGTGTTTCATGGTAAAAGCAATCAGAACAAATCCCGCATTCTGGTTATATGTCTGTCTCCTGTTTTTGGGGGCTTTGATCTTGATAACCGGCGATAAAGGAGATACAGTACTCTTCATAAACCAATATCATACACCCCTGCTGGATCAGGTATTTACATACTGGACATACCTGGGTGATGGGTGGATCTTTGCACTGGTCCTGATCATTTCATTATTTGTTAAGTACTATAATACATTGTTATTAACGGCTACCATAGTCATCCAAACATCTGTCGTACAGATCTTTAAACACATCCTGCTTCCTGATATTGTTCGTCCGCGACTTTTCTTTGTGGATGATGTATTACTGAATTATGTTGCCGGAGTTGATGTACATGGATACCATGCCTTCCCTTCCGGTCATACAGCCACAGCGTTTGCCATTGTTGCCTTCCTGGTAGTTACTGTAAAGAATACGACAGTTACCATGTTAGCTTTTTTTCTTGCATTTGGTGTTGCCCTGTCGAGAATGTACCTGTTACAACACTTCCTGGTTGATGTGTATTTCGGATCTATAATTGGAGTGATAAGTGTTCTCGCCTTCCATATTCCCTGTTATCGTAACCAGCTTCACGAAAAAAGTCCGTGGAATCTTTCATTGCTGAGGTCCAGGGATTAATCCTTCACCCTTAAAATTATAGATGTGGGTATCTCAAATATGTCTTTCTGCCGGGTGACTTCTTCCAGGTTCTCAATTTGAATGTAATCATTTTCATATTGTGTACGGGTGATGATCTGTCCTCCGGGATTATTCCTGCAGAAATCCATGAGTTCTTCTATTGTATGAATTTTGGGAACTTCCTGTTTGAGGTAAAAAACAAACGACGGATTAAACAGGTTGTATCCATAGATTGGCTTTGACTTGTCCACTTTACCGAGGCTTTTTGCAACCGGGTTCTCTTTATCAAACCGTGGAAATATTAAATGGAAGAATAGCATTATAACGATCATCCACGATACAGCAATTGAAAATACAGCAAGCTGACGTTTTTTGATATAATAAAGCACTACACCTGCTATGG
>CAZTXH010000438.1:0-1974 GCA_964617415.1 uncultured Rikenellaceae bacterium
CCTTGTTAAACCTTTCGAATTCAGAGAGCTGCTTGCCAGAATAAAAGTGCTTCTGAAAAAAGGGAAACAACCTGTAGATACAGTAAACAGACTGGTAACAGGCGACCTGGAACTTGATCTTGACAAAAAAACCGCCCATAGAGGCAATATCCTTATAGAACTTACCGCAAAAGAATTCTCTCTGCTCGAATACTTCATGAGGAACAGCGGACGGGTCCTCTCAAGAAATGATATTGCAGAAAAAGTCTGGGATATTAGTTACGACTTCAGCACAAACATTGTTGACGTATATGTTAACTTCTTAAGGAAAAAAATTGATAAAGGATTTGATAAGAAACTGATCAATACAAAGGTTGGATTCGGTTATATATTCGGAGAATGATTAACATTGCGGAATTCGGATTTGGGATTGCGAATTTATGGAATAAAAAAATATGCAAATAAGGACTAAATTAACTTTACGTTTTCTCCTCTGGGGAGGAATGATAATGATAATTGCATTGTTGGCAATATATTATTTAACAGCATCTTCCCGAAAGGAAAATTTTTACGACCGCCTTACTAACAGAGTCTGGAACATCTCCAGATTACTTTTTAACACTCCGGGTTATGATGCTGACAGGATCCGAAGAATTGAAAGGAATAATCCTTTCAGAATGCAAAATGAAAAAATTATAGTAATCGATTTTAATAATGAAATAATATATTCATCTGATGAAACAGGGGAAATAGAATTAAGGAATGACGTAATTGAACGTGTAAGATTAAGTGAAAAGGTAAGGTACAGGCAGGCTCCCTATGAAGTACTGGGGGTATTATATGTCACTGATCTTCAGAGGTTTGTTGTAATAGCTGCCGCTACTGATACTGAAGGTCTTGTATATCTCAATAAACTGAGGTTCATAATGCTGATTGCCTGCCTCGTGAGCCTTATTATGTTTTTCATGGCTGGCTGGGTTTACTCGGGAAGAGCCCTTAAACCTATCTCAAATGTCATAGAACAGGTAGAGGATATTTCAATAACCAGTCTGAACTTAAGAATTCCCGAGGGTATTGGCACTGATGAAATCGGGAGGCTTGCAAAGACATTCAACAGAATGCTTGAACGACTTGAAAAATCATTTTCCATGCAAAAAGATTTTATTGCCAATGCATCACATGAGTTGAGAACCCCCCTTACTTCGATTAATGGTCAACTCGAAGTACTGGTGATGAAGGATCGTACATCCGATGAGTATAAAACAGCACTTGTATCGGTACTTGATGATATTGAATCACTTATTGACCTCTCCAACAGACTGTTACTTATAGCACGCACAAGCGCTGAAGGCCCTGTGAATTTCACTGAAAAGATCAGGATAGATGAGATTCTGTGGCAGGCCCGTGAAGAGATGAGTAAATTTAAAACCGATTACAATATTAATATTTCTATTGATGACTCATTGACAGACTCCAACCAGATGATGGTAACAGGAGATGAATATCTGATTAAAGTGGCTGTTACAAATATTATTGATAATGCATGTAAGTATTCACCGGATAAAACGGTAATCATCAATCTGTTACAATCCGGAAAGTGTATCGAGATCATTTTTGAAGATAAGGGTATTGGTATTCCGGAAAATGATCTTCAAAAAGTATTTGAACCTTTTTACAGGTCTGAAAATGCCCAAAGCATAGCAGGCAGCGGTATAGGACTTCCTCTTGTAAACCAGATAATAACAAACCATAACGGTGAAATAGAAATCACATCCATACCTGCTGAGGGTACCATAGTTAAAATTAAGCTGCCCTCTGCAAGTTAATTTAGATTCCTCGTTCCGTCCCAATTTATCGAGAATCCACCCGAAAAACGTGTAATCATTAAATCGTACTGTGGAATGGCATTAAGATCCCTCGTTACAACCTGGATAACAGTACTATTAAGTCGGTCAGTGGAATAACTGGGAGATCCCTCACTACTCTCGGGATGAC
>CAZTXH010000439.1:0-1970 GCA_964617415.1 uncultured Rikenellaceae bacterium
GTTCCACTACGGCCCAACCTAAGCTGTTCGTACCAAGATCAAGTCCTAATATTTTTTTCATGATTGGTATTTTTTAGTAAATTTTGTGTACCTTTATTTCATAATTTTCAATCATATCACAATAAGGCTATATGCCGAAGGAGATTGATTCCTATGACCCTGCCTCTGGTGGGGTCTGTTTTTACTATACATCAGAGATTATTATCTATTCTAAATAACTATAAATGACTTTCATATAAATTTTGATTAACTTCAATCAAATCACACTTTATAATTCAATTTAATTGTATGATGCTCAATTAACCGGATTTTTTGAAATACAGAATTAACTGTATTATTATATATTAACCTTCACTAATACAAATAAAAGATATATCAAATTTAAGAAATAAATACTTACAATGTTTTAATAATCTGATTATTTCGTAAAAACTGGTAAAACATTGGAGGGTGCGGATTGCAAATCCGCACCAGCCTGTCTCCCTTCTATTTCAAATACACCTCCAGTACAGGAATCTCAACAGGAGGTTTGAGAACCGGCAGTGACAGTATCAGGTCGTTGGCTGCCTCGTTCCTGCCTGTAGTCATTCTTATTTCCGAAGCATCATGAAGAAACTGGACATATTTGACTTTATCGGCTATATTTTTGATTGTCACCCTGTTCAGCGGGTATGCAAGAAGATGTATGTATAGCCTGTTGGTCGCAGGATTATATGTAAGCAGGCTGTTTGGAGGAGCCTGGTACTCCGATGGAGCTTCTGTACAACAATAAATGGAATGACTGTTTACTTTCATCCATTGGCCAATAGCTTTAAGCCTTTCCTGTGCACGGTAATCAAATGTACCCCTGGCAGTCGGTCCGACATTAAGCAAAAGGTTTCCGCCTTTGCTTACAGATTCAATAAGCAGCTCAAGAAGCTGTGCAGTACTTTTCCATGTTGTCTCATCGCGGTAATATCCCCATGATCCGGAGAATGTCTGGCAGGTCTCCCAGGGTATTCTTTTCCCATTATATTCGGGCCATTTTTCGACTTTATACTGCTCGGGAGTAGTAAAATCCCATCCACCCTCAACATCTTTCAGATCAAGCCGGTCGTCAACAATAATACCGGGTTGCAGTGAACGGGCAAGTTTCAGTAGATTTTCCGAATCCCAGTCCTCGCGACCTTTCCCATGCTTACCCGGAAATGAGAAATCGAACCAGATAATTGATATCTCACCATAATTGGTAAGCAACTCCCGAACCTGGTTCTTCATATATTCCCTGTACTTGTTCATATCCCTGCCTCTGTTAAGACGTTCATATTCAGCATCTGATTCCTGCCTCTGCGGATGCCTGCTATCGATTGTATAATCAGGATGATGCCAGTCGATCAGCGAATAGTAAAAACCTACTTTAAGTCCTTCTGCCCTGAAAGCCTCAACATATTCCTTTATCAGGTCCTTACCACATGGAGTGTTAGTTGCTTTATAATCGGTATATTCTGAATCAAACAGGCAGAAACCCTCATGGTGTTTAGCAGTTAATACAACATACTTCATCCCTGCATTTTTTGCCATTTTTGCCCATTCCTTCGGATTATAAAGGTCAGGATTGAACAATTCGAAATATTTCTGGTACTCTTCATTTGTTATCCTCTCCCTGTTCTTCAACCATTCATGTCTGGCAGGCAATGCATATAAACCCCAGTGGATAAACATTCCGAACCTCGCTTCTGTCCACCATTTCATCCGCTTCGTTTTCTGAGCCTCGGTCTCTTTTGGTAACTGGCCTGCGGTGTACTGTGAAATAATCAATAGCAGCAGAACCGTTAATGCAACTTGAAAAATTCTTGTCTTCATATCCTGGTTATTTATGATTTAGAGTAAAACTAGTTATTTCTTCAATCAGATCCTTCATCCTTTCATAATGAGAACCTTCCCAGTATATCCTGTCACATCCCGTACATTTTTTAAAATCATTGTAATAC
>CAZTXH010000440.1:0-1957 GCA_964617415.1 uncultured Rikenellaceae bacterium
ACTCTGTTTCTCAAGACATCTTCGTATGTCTCAATAGGTGATACCATACTTATTAGGTTCAGGCTCTACTCCGATCCATATGCTAAAGGATGGGGTTGGGCTATTGAGGATTTCCATATAGGCCCTATTATAGACCAGGTCGAAAATACCATATATGAAACTGCTATTGCATACCCCAATCCAGGTAATGGATTGGTAATAGTCAAAAATCCCGAAAGTCCAGGGATACCATTCAGGTATGATATCTATAATTTAACAGGATCGAGGATTATGACAGGCATAACTGAAGGAAATGAGGAGGTGACAATAGATATTACTGATCAACCACAGGGAATATATTTGATTGCATTGTACAGGAACAATAGCAGGAGAATTATAAAATATGTTCTGTTAAAATAGTCAGCTAAAGATTAAAAACAGACATATAGATGTTTTTATAATAATAGCATGGTTTTTGCATGTCCTGATTCAGCACATGTAAACCTTTTCTATTGTCAGTTTATTTACATCCTGATATCAGAAAAATAGATTAATTTTGCGTGAATTCTGTAAAAACAGGTTAAAATGAATATTATAACAAAAATACTGGGACTCTTTCTGGGAAACAAGTATGAACGGGATCTGAAGGAGATTAATCCACATGTCGAGAAGGTCCACATTGAATTTGAAAAACTCAGGAGTCTCTCAAATGATCAGTTAAGAGATAAGACTCTGGAATTAAAAAAAGTAATACTCGATTACATAGAGGAGGACGAGAAAGAAATAAAAACACTTAAAGAAAAGGCTGAAACAGAAGAAGATATATATCAAAAGGAGGAGATATATTCGGAGATTGATAAAATAGAAAAACATATTGAAGAAAAACTTGAAGAGATACTTGATCAGTGTGTTCCGGTAGCCTTTGCCATAATGAAGGAAACAGCAAGGCGGTTTAAGGAAAACAGTACCCTGGAAGTAACAGCCAGACAATATGACAGGGATCTTGCAGCTACCAGGGAAAGCATAAATGTGAAAGGTGATAAAGCTTATTGGAATAACACTTGGATTGCAGGAGGGAATGAGATAATATGGGATATGGTACATTATGATGTGCAGCTTATAGGTGGAGTTGCCCTGCATAAAGGAAAAATAGCTGAAATGGCTACAGGTGAAGGTAAGACTGTTGTAGCTACTTTACCTGTTTTTTTAAATGCCCTTGCTGGCAAAGGTGTCCATATAGTAACGGTTAACGATTATCTTTCAAAACGCGATTCGGAATGGATGGGACCTATGTATGAGTTCCATGGTCTGACAGTTGATTGTATTGATAAACACAAACCTAATTCTCCCGAAAGAAGAAAAGCCTATAACGCTGATATAACCTTTGGTACCAATAATGAATATGGATTCGACTATCTAAGGGACAACATGGCAATAAATCCCGAAGACCTGGTACAACGTAAACACCATTATGCGATAGTTGATGAGGTTGACTCCGTACTCATTGATGATGCTCGTACTCCCCTCATAATTTCGGGACCCACAGCTAAAAGTGATACAGAACAGTTCGATATTCTTAAACCTCAGGTAGAAAAACTTGTGGCTGCCCAGAAAAGACTGGTAACACAGGTGCTTGCAGATGCTAAACGATTGATTACAGAAGTTAAAACAGAAGAAGGTGGAAAGTTATTACTGAGAGCATTTAAGGGTCTTCCAAAGAATAATGCGCTTATCAAATTCCTGAGTGAAGAGGGTAATAAAACGCTGTTGCAGAAAACAGAAAACTTCTATATGCAGAATAACAGCAAGGAGATGCCTAAAGTAACAGATGAACTTTATTTTGTCATCGATGAAAAGGTGAATTCGATAGAGCTGACTGAAAAAGGATTGGACCTTATTTCAACTTCAGTTGAGGATACAAGTTTCTTTATATTACCTGATGTGGGGTCAAAAATAGCCGAACTGGAAAAAGCAGGAA
>CAZTXH010000441.1:0-1934 GCA_964617415.1 uncultured Rikenellaceae bacterium
ATACATTTATATAACTGCACTTGCCCAATCTCTATTGTAAAAGATTGCACTTTCTTACCTACAGGACAGATGTAATTACATGCACCGCATGTCCAGCATGCAGGATTATGCTTGTTGAATGGAGTTGTTTGTTTCCTTTTTGAGCCTCTGTATGTAAATCCAATTGCAGCTCTGCCCATTCTCTGTTCACACATATTAATACAAAGGCCGCAGAGGAAACAATCTTCATATCTCTTCTTGATTCTTGGTTCTTTAACACCATACTCCTCGGCAATCTTTCTTATTGTCTCGGAATCAGGGCATCTTGCCAGGAGTAGCTCAGAGGCAATTTTTCTTGCTCTGAAAGTCCTTTCAGTATTGGTAAAAACCTTTATTCCATCAACAACAGGATAAGAACAGGAAGCCTGTAATGTCGATTTCCTGCCCGGAGTCTCAATTTCCACAATACAGAGCCGGCAGGAACCAAACGGATACAGGGCTTTGTGATAGCATAAAGTCGGGATTTTAATTCCGATTCTCTCAATTGCCGTTAATAGATTTATTCCTTCTTCAACTTCAACTTTCTGATTGTTTATAGTAAGAGTAACCATTATCGCCTCCAATAATTATTTAACATGATTAAATGTTATATTTATTTCCGGATGAGTAATTTTCAAGCATTTAATAGTATCATTCAAATTTCCCAGGGGCCTTCTGTCTATATGCTCAAGTTTGAAAGTAGCAACAATTCTAGTTCCCTTTCCAGGTTCGCTTTCAATTTTCATTGATCCATCTGCCTCCTCTGCCGAATGAGAAAGAAATGCCAGACCCAGGCCAACTTTTTTACCCTTTTTAGTAGTAAAGAAAGGATTTAGCGCATACTCTTTTGTTTTGGTATTCATACCTTTGCCATCATCTTCTATTGTCAGAGTAAGCAAGTCGTTTATTTTGTCCTCTGTTATCAATATATTTATGTTTTTTGCATTTGCCCTTATTGAATTTTCTGCTATATCAAGAATATGTAATGAAAAATCTTCCATCTTTATATAATTACCTTTCTTCCATTTTCTTTGATGACACACTTCCTGATTTCTTCAAACGAGCTCTCCTTCATTAAGAAACAGGAGAATCGTTTACCTATATCCTTTATCATGTGTGCATCGGATGAAGAGATAAATGCCAGATTCCTGCCTGAGTTGTATAGATTTCTTTTTGAAGGTTCTATTATTTCAAGCGCATCGAGTTTAAGTCCTTCGGGTATAAATCCTAGGTTTGCAATGAGGCTGAAACCTTCTCTGTCGATATGAGCGGCAATAGCAATACCATTATATTTATGTATTAAATCAACCACTTCTTCAACTGACATTTCTGTAGCACCGATTAGTAGCTTATTATTAAAACCGAGAACTTCATCATTTTCGTTAAGAATTACCTGGAGACCATACCGCTCTTCATCATTAACTCCGTGAAGATTTGAGTAAACAGCGTTCTGTACGGAAAACAAATCTCCTTCGTTTCCGAAAAGGCCCAGAATATGAACCTCTTCCCTTGATGTAATCTCGATACCCGCTATGGCTTTTATTCCTGCCGTATCAGCAGATTTTGCCATTGCCGGAAAATTCTCAGCTGAGTTATGATCGCATATACCAATGAGATCAAGCCCTTTCTTTTTTGCTTCCTTTACAATATTCCTTGGCGACATTTCCAAATCGGCACATGGAGAAAGACAGGTATGTATATGCATATCAGCTTTAAATTCTTTCATTTCACCTTATTCCAATTTCATATAGTTTTCCGGTAACTTCGTAGGATAATGAATTGCTGATCATTAAAGGGATTTCTTCATCTTTTGCCTTTTTTATCGTTTCTTCCATTGGTTTTCTTCCGTTAACGATTATTATCCCTGAAAGCTCCTTTGAACTGGCAACAGCAATGATATTCTGATGGATCTGTAT
>CAZTXH010000442.1:0-1932 GCA_964617415.1 uncultured Rikenellaceae bacterium
TTTCAGATGTTTATGTTTATATGAGCGAAGGTAACAGGATCTCAGTATCAGGAAATCCCAATCTTAGCAATGTTAAGGTCATAATGATAGGAGTAAGGAATCCCATAAGAACAAGGAATCCTGTAACTGATGACGGCCAGCCTAAATCTATAGAAGTATGGGTGAATGAACTGAGATTGAGCGACTTTATTGAAAATGGAGGTTGGGCAGCCAATGCACACCTGCAGGCCAGGCTGGCAGACCTGGGTACCGTGGATGTTGTCGGCCAGACAAGTACTCCCGGATGGGGTAGTATTGATAAAAAGGTAAATGAACGAAGCAAGGAACAGGTGATGAAATATGACCTCTCATCAACAATTGAACTTGGTAAATTTTTCCCCGAAGAGGTAGGAGTAAGACTTCCTGTTTATGTAGGTTATTCAGAAACAAGGATAAGGCCACAATTCAATCCGCTCGATCCTGATATACCTTTGCAGGATGCACTCCGTAATGCTGAAGATAATACCGTAAGGGATTCTATAAAAAGAATTTCAGAGGACTTTACAAGAAGAAAAACTATTACTGTCAGTAATGCAGGGATCTCAAAAAGAGGAGAGAAACCTCATTTTTGGGATCTTGCTAACCTGAGTGTAAATTATACCTATAATGAGATATACAGAAGCAATATAAAAACGCAAATCAATATTGAGAAAAACTACAGGGGAGGTTTGGCTTATAACTATCAGGCTCAGCCTGCCAATATTACTCCTTTTAAAAATGTTAAATTTCTCGGACGTTCAGTGTTCAAACTGATAAGGGATTTCAACTTCTATGTTTTTCCCAAAAGCATCTCTTTAAGAACCGACCTGAAACGTTATTATAATGAGGTGAAGGCGAGAAATATAAATAATCCATATCTGCGTATAACCCCTACATTCGGGAAAGATTTCGAATGAGATAGAATATATGATTTCAAATATGATGTTACACGACAATTAAAGGTCGATTTCACAGCAACAAGCCTTGCAAGAATAGATGAACCGGAAGGTGGTGTTGACAAGGAAAGATACAGTAACAGGTATGAGCTCTGGCGTGACTCGGTAATGATAAATCTGAAGAATTTTGGAAGGACAACAACTTATTACCACTTCATCAATGCGACATATACAATTCCCGTTAATAAGTTACCTCTTCTCTCATGGGTAAATGCCAATGCACGCTTCGGAGCTGATTATACATGGCTGGCCGGTCCTCTGTATCCAGATACCATGAACATAAACATAGGTAATTCAATCAAGAACCATAATGAACTTACTTTTACGGCTATGGCTAATCTCTCCACTCTTTATAACAAATCAAGATTTCTTAAGAATGTCGAAAATAATACCCGTCCAGGGGCTGCACAAAGGAGGATACCTGAATACAGAACAGTGACATACACCAGGAATAATGTAAATTTCAGACCTGGTGCAGTGCGTGGTATTGTACATAGCCTGGGTACAACAGACGTAAAAGTAAAAATAGTAAGTGAGACAGGAGAGGAGGTAAAAGGTAATGTTGATATTGTTAGCAGCTCAAGGATTAATTTTACTACCTCTGAAGAGGTAAGAGGAGCAAAAGTAACCATTGAGGGGAGGGTGCCTGTTAAACGCAATCCATTGATAATTACAGGTGAATATTTACTCAGAGCATTGATGGGAATACGATCCGTAAGCTTAACTGTTACTTCATCACAGGGACAATATCTTCCCGGTTATATGCCAGGCACAAAATATCTCGGAATGTCGGAATATAATGGTGTTACTGCTCCCGGATGGCCATTTATCCTTGGATACAGCGACAGGAGATTTTTTGATAATGCTGTAACCTATGGATGGCTATCAACAGATACCTTACTTAACACTCCGGCATCTTTTAACAATAAGTTTGATATTTCAGCACGTAGTATGATCG
>CAZTXH010000443.1:0-1928 GCA_964617415.1 uncultured Rikenellaceae bacterium
CAATGAACTTATAGGCATATTGATAACTTCAGGGACATCAAATCTTTTATGACCTATTAGTCTCAATTCACGAACGTCCAGTATAATGGCATCATTCTCAGAAACCTCTTTATGTGCCTCCCTTACTGACAGGTTTAGGAATCCTGAACTCATGAAACCGTGTTTAAAGAATGGCATGGTCAACTTTAATATCTAATACTATAACAATTTTGAAGTTATACTGTTTTAATTTTCTTATAGATATTGTTTAAACAGGTCTTATAATTTTCCTTTATTGTATTTTCATGTTTCGCCAGCGGTTTTACAGGAGCAAGATCCACTACCTTATCATAATTTAATCCGGATTTAAAAAACATTTCTACTGTTCCGGAGATCATAGCGGAAATTGATTCTTCAGCTTCTGATTCAGATAAGCCGTATAAAAGGCCAAGTTCTTTAAGCTGCTGAATTTGAAACCAGAAATAAGTATGTCCCATTGCACTGATCATTGCATAAAGTCCTGCGGAACATAACCATGTGCACCAGCACCGACTGCGATACCGATAATGACATATATCCATACCTTCCCAACTATTTCTTTTACTGCGTTATAACCATACTGCATGCGATCTGCGAATGAAATTTTTTTGTCTTCATTATCTGCATTTCTGAACTGAGTCTGGTATACCCAGTCCTGAACCCAGTGACGTAGATTCAGCTTTCCTATCAGCCATCCTGTAACAATCGCTATAACTAATCCGGTTATACGGAATTGCCGAACATGAGCAGAAAGGAGTAACAATACCAAGCATGGATGTGAGAATATTCCCTGTGAAAAGTGATTTTCCTTCAAGGATTCTCCTTGTTTTTTCAGGTGATAAATATGAACGTATAATGCCTACTATGAAAATTATCAGTGTAAGCAGCAACAGGACCTTAGGTACTTCGAAGATAAAGAAACGTAAAGCTTCGGTAAAGTGCGATCCTGTTGTTAAGCCAAGTAAATCATCTATTATACGGTCGGTTACAGGTCGAATAAAATGGTATACAAGCAACCACACCGGGATAAAAAAAACCGGAATAAATATTTTTTTATCATATTTTTTTAATATTTCCACTTATATTATTTCTAATCATTACTGACAACCAATACCTTCAATACCTTAATAGCACCTCTTTGATTTCCTCTGCAGTCGGTACTCTCCCTTTTATTTCAACCTTCTCGTTGACAACCATAGCGGGTGTAGAGATAACACCATATCTCATGATTTCTGTAATGTCATCCACCTTTATGATTGTGGCCTGAATCCCATTTTGTATTACTACATCACGGGTTAGTTCTTCCAGTTTTTTACATTTTGCACAACCTGTTCCTAAGATCTTTATTTCCATACTTTAAATTTTTTTACTTTTTAAAGAATTTGGCAAACAATAGTTTTGCCTCTTCCCAGTTTTTGGTATTGATACAATATTTTATATATGGTGGATTGATTTCTCCCTGAATCAGACCCGCATTTTTTCAACTCTTTCAGATGCTCCGATAATGTTGACCGGGCGATAGGCAGGATTTCTGCCATATCACCACTGTAGCAACACTTGTTAAGATTGTCAGCCAGGTATTCAAGGATAAAAATACGTATTGGATTTGAAAGAGCTTTCCCGTATCGTGCTATCTTCTCCTGGTTATCTGTTATTGGATTCTCTTTCTCTGACATTATAAATTTCATTTCGGGATTTTCCGAAACAAAATTATGAATTTCTATAATTAATCAGGTAGGTAAACAGAAAAATTTACTGTCTTGAAGTATGAATGTCTGAATGTCAGAATTATATAATTAGATACTACAATGTATTATTAATGCAAACGTGAAAGAAACTTGTTAAAAATATATAAATCAGGAAAGGTAATGACCTTTTTGATCTGTATAATAATCTGCTCTGCTCTTGAA
>CAZTXH010000444.1:0-1920 GCA_964617415.1 uncultured Rikenellaceae bacterium
TGCCTTTCCTGGAGCAGAATATCGATGATTTCGAGTTAGCCAGGGATACCTTGCCTGGTTAGACCTGTTTATTGGAAAGAATGAGGATGCTATCTCTGAAGCACAGAAACTGCTTCAACTGCAATCAGACAGTACCCTTGCATATTATGTAATCGGATCAGCATATGCTGCAATGAATATGCATTTTGAAGCAATAGAAATGCATACAAAAGGCCTTTCCATAGGCCCCGGATACGAGCATGGACTTGGAATAGCATATGCCCGTGCAGATCAGAAAGACAAGGCAATAGAAGTTGCAAATCAAATTGAAAAAGACAGTGATTACTGGTGGTATGCTTACGGACTTGCACAGGTATATGCAGTACTTGGAGAAAAAAACAAAGCACTCGATTATCTTGAAACTGCATTTAATAGTCATGGCGATTTTGTACCTTGGATGATACGTGATCCAAATTTGAAATCGTTAAAGAGCGACCAAAGGTTTATCGAATTAGTCAACCGACTGAATGTCCCTGATTAGTTAAAAAGATATCAGCATCTTTATTATTCCATTTTCTTTGTAAAGCTTTATCAAAAACTTATTTTTGATAAAAGCTTTATTTTATGGCCTTACAGGTTGAAGACCTTGAAGATCAATCAAAATACAGGCAATTACTGGCAGTACAATATAGTGATCTTACAGGCTTTATTCTCGATTATCTGAGAAAGAGATCCGAGATGATGATCTTGTATTGGTCATTGTGCCTGGTCTTTATTGGCATGGCAATAACCGTTAGAATAGATATCGCAGGATATTTTCCGCTGAAAAATATTGTATTCCACTCAATACTTGGACTGGTAATATTCCCCCTGTTATCTGTACCCTTACATGAATTTCTTCATGTCATTCCTTTTTACCTTGTGGGAGCAAAAAATATAAGGGCAGGCATGGATCTCAAACAATATATATTCTATGTAACAGCTCACCGTCACGTGGTTAATGCAAAACAATTCAGGATAATTGCCCTGGTCCCATTCCTGACGGCAACTATAATTTTACTCTTTATGGTCTTTTATTTACACGGTTTATGGAAATGGAGCCTTTCATTGCTACTTTTCGTGCATACCACAATGTGTGCCGGTGATTTTGCCCTCCTTAATTTCTACTGGCTTAACAAAGAAAAAAAAATATATACCTGGGATGATGTGGATGAGAAAATGGCATATTTTTATGAAGAAATAGAGGATGAGTTGAATAGTGTTAAAGGGGGTTGAAGGGGGTTGAAAAAGGTTGAATGTGGTAATATAAATCAAATAAATATATATCAAATGAAGAAACTGATTACCAGCATCTTATTATTTATTTCTATTGTCTCTGTTACGTACGGACAAAGAAAAACTGTAAATCTTCCTGATCTCCCGGGTTATGTAACTCTTAAATGCGATTTCCACATGCACACTGTTTTTTCAGATGGTAATGTATGGCCAACTATCAGGGCTGATGAAGCATGGCGTGATGGTCTGGATGCAATAGCCATAACCGATCACATTGAATACACACCCCACGAAGATTATATTCCAATTGATCATAATGCAGCATATAAAATTACCGAAGAGTATGCCAAAGAAAAGAATCTTATTCTTGTACAGGGTACTGAAATTACCCGCGACATGCCCCCGGGACATTTCAATGCCCTTTTTATACAGGACGCATCCTTATTAGACAAAGAATCGGTTTGGGATTGTTTTACTGAAGTCATTAATCAGGGCGGTTTCCTTCTTTGGAACCATCCCGGGTGGAAAGCTCAACAACCCGATGGCATTCCAAGGATGTACGATATCCATCACAAACTGATTGATAATGGATGGTTACATGGTATTGAATTCTTTAATTATAATGAATATTATCCGCTTGTAATGACTTTCTGTAAAAAATATAAC
>CAZTXH010000445.1:0-1919 GCA_964617415.1 uncultured Rikenellaceae bacterium
GACTGGGAATATGCTCTCGGTGTAAACCTTATGAACCAGCATCTCTCACATATTTCCCTAACCGGTGCAAGAAAATATGACTATCCCCCGACATTTTCTTACCATGAACCCTGGTGGGAACACTATAAATACCTGAATGATCATTATGCAAGGCTCTCAATGGCATTGTCAGCAGGGAAACAAATTAACGATATACTTGTCATCGAACCTACAACCACTGCCTGGATGTATGATTCATATGTTAATAAGAATCCAAAATATACTGAGATAGGGCAGACTTTCCAGACATTCATAACAGAGCTGGAAAAGAACCAGGTGGAATATGATCTGGGATCAGAAAATATAATAAAAGACAGGGGATCAGTCAAAGGAGGTAAGTTTGTTATAGGGCAAGGCCGGTATTCAACTGTTATAATTCCCCCATTAACTGAGAACCTTGATGAGGCAACATTCAAACTGATAAGTAAATTTATTGCAGGAGGTGGCAGACTGATATGTTTTTCACGGCCGATACTTGTTGATGGCACATATAGTGAAACCCTGGAAAAATTCCTTGAAGCGAATGAAACGAAGATATATTTTGAAAACGAACTTAATCGGGAGATAATTACAAAATATTTTACAAATATTTATCTCAGCTTTTCCGAAATAAATGGAGGTGATCTATACCACCATCGCCGGATGCTTCGTGATGGACAGGTTATTTTCCTTGTCAATTCAAGTCTTCAGGAGCCACTTACCGGATCTCTGCTGGCAAGAGGTGTCGATGCAATTGAGATGAATACAATCACCGGTGATATAAACGGCTTCCTCTGTGTACAGGAAGGACTCAATGTAAAACTTGATTTTGATCTTCCTCCCGCAGGAAGCCTGCTTCTGTTTATCCCGTTTAAGACTGAATACAATTTTGAAGTAGAAAAAGAAACAGAAAAAGAATATTATCCGGTTAAATCCGGATCAATGATTGTTAAAAGGGTTAATAAAAATGTACTTACAATAGGTTTTTGTGATATAAAGATTGGAAATGATATTATTAAGGAGCTTCACACCTATGATGCTGCCGATAAAGTCTTTAAACATTATGGTTTTGTTAACGGTAATCCCTGGAACCATTCAGTACAGTTTAAAACGCGTATAATCGAACGTGATACTTTTAATACAAATACTGGATTTACAGCCACTTATCATTTTAACATAAAAGGTAATGTCAACTATACCGGCATGGAAGCAGTTGTTGAACGGCCATATTTATGGAATGTTAAAATTAATGGCAAGGAAGTGAAAGCCGATGATGACAGGTGGTGGCTCGACAGGGAATTTGGTGTTTATAATTTAGAAGAACTTGTAAAAAGAGGAGACAATACGATCACCCTGGAGGTATCTCCAATGACAGTATATGCAGAAATTGAGCCGGTTTACATTATTGGTGATTTCTTAGTAGTACCTACAGAAAAGGGATTTACCATAGAAGCTCTGGGTAAAGAATTGACAACCGGAAGCTGGAAGGAACAAGGTATGCCCTTCTATTCATGGGATGTAACCTATATAAAAGATTATAACATTGAAAAGCCTCAAGGTAAATATATATTAAGCCTTGATAATTGGTCGGGTACCGTAGCAGAAGTCATAGTCAATAATCAGCCTGCGGGTTTAATTGCATTACCGCCATTCAGAACTGATATTACAGAATTTATTAAAGCTGGAGAAAATACTATTGGGGTAAAGGTAACCGGCAGCCTGAAGAATGTCCTGGGACCACATTTTAATGATCCTGCACCTGGACTTGTATCCCCATGGCATTTCAGGAATGTTAAAACCTATCCACCCGGAAAAGATTACCAGCTGCTTGATTATGGATTAATGGAGGAGTTTGAATTATTAAATGGCAGATAGGCGGCAGGTTTATTTTCGAATAAGTT
>CAZTXH010000446.1:0-1918 GCA_964617415.1 uncultured Rikenellaceae bacterium
TGTCTTCTCAGTGTAACTCTGTGTAAATTCTTGAAGAAAACATTAATGCACAGAGAACCACAGAGGAGGCACAGAGAGACACAGAAATGTTATACCAGCGCTTTGCCAGTCATTTCCTGCGGTATAGGTATACCCATTAATGTCAATAATGTTGGAGCCACATCTGCAAGAATACCCTCTTTTATATTATAATAATGATCACTTACCAGTATACAGGGTACAGGATTAAGTGAATGAGCTGTATTGGGAGAACCATCGGGATTAATTGCCATATCTGCATTCCCATGATCAGCAATAATCAACATTTCATAGCCTTTGCCACAGGCTGTCTTTACAACTTCTCCCAGACATTCATCGACTGCCTTGATTGCTTTCATAATTGCCTCATAAACACCTGTATGTCCTACCATATCACCATTTGCGAAATTCAGACATATAAAATCATATTTCTCTGTTTTAATAGCTTTTATTACAGCATCCTTCACTTTATATGCGCTCATTTCAGGTTGAAGATCGTAAGTGGCAACTTTTGGTGAGGGGATCAGGATCCTCTCTTCATTGTCAAATACCTCTTCCCTCCCTCCTGAGAAGAAGAATGTTACATGTGCATATTTTTCAGTCTCGGCAATCCTAAGCTGTGTTTTCCCCGCAAGAGCAAGTACCTCACCTATTGTATTATCAACGTTTTCTTTAGGATATATAACATGTAGCCCTTTAAATGTTACATCATACGGGGTCATTGTACAATAATGCAATGGGATTGTTTTCATTCCCTCTTCCGGAAGATCTTTCTGAGTAAGTGCAATAGTAAGTTCCCTTGCCCTGTCGTTTCGAAAATTTATGAAGACAATAACATCTCCTTCCTTAATTGTCCCGACAGGATTACCAGTATCATTAACTACAACAATCGGTTTCATAAACTCATCAGTAACACCTGCATCATATGATTTCTGCATCGCATCGAGTATGTCGGTTGTTGGTGTTCCTTTGCCATGAACAATAAGGTCATAGCCCTCCTTTATTCTTTCCCATCTTTTATCCCTGTCCATTGCATAATATCTTCCTATAAATGATGCTACTTTTCCATTTGATTTGTTGAGGTGGTCAAGAAGGTTTTTCATATATCCTTTGCCGCTTCGTGGATCAGTATCACGTCCGTCACCGAAGCCATGTATAAAAACCTTCTTTAGTCCATAATCAGCAGTCATATCACACAGGTAATAAAGATGTGTATCATGTGAATGCACCCCGCCATCGGAAAGGAGTCCCAGAAAGTGTACCTGTTTATCATTATCTCTTGCATAGGAAAATGCTTCTGTAAGTACTTTGTTATTCTTTATCTCACCGGTCTTACATTCCATATTTATCTTAACCAGGTCCTGGTAAATAATCCTGCCGGCACCAATGTTAAGATGTCCTACTTCCGAATTACCCATTTGCCCGTCGGGCAAGCCTACATTTTCTCCTGAAGCCTTAAGTCTGGAATTCGGATAGTTCTTTTCTAAAAAATCCATGTTGGGTGTCGGAACAGAGTTTATTACATCGGCTTTTGTGCCATCGCCTATACCCCATCCGTCAAGTATCATTAAAAAGGTCTTCTTGTTTGTCATCTATTTATATACAATTTTATTATTAAACAATAACACATGATATCTTGTTCAGAATCATGTAAGGGGGCAAATTTAAGGAAAAATAGTATTGGTTTTTAAAAAGACCGGGAGATCCCTCGTTCTGCTTCGCGAAACCTGGTAATAACATCCCCAATGATGCTCGGTTTAAAAATTAAGAGATCCCTCGTTGCGTCCTTGACTTTAAACGTCAGGGATTACACTCGACAAAATCATTCATTAGGCAATCAGTATTAAACAGGTGAGATCCCTCGTTCTGCTTCGCATCACTCGGGATGACAGCATAAATT
>CAZTXH010000447.1:0-1916 GCA_964617415.1 uncultured Rikenellaceae bacterium
CTCCTTCAATCCTGATTTCACTCCACACATACTTTTTCATTGCCTCTTCCGGTTTAACCCATGGGCCTCCACTTTCACTCCACCCGGGAGATCCTGCAATGGCCATTTCCAAATTAAGTGAATCTGCCAGTTTTGCTGCCAGTCCGAATGCTTCTTTCCACTCAGGTGTCATAAAAATGAGACGTTTTTCCACAATTTGCGGAGTCGTCAGTCCTGCATCAAAATTTTGGAATCCACCAATACCTGCTCGGTGCATCCATTCAAGGTCTTTACGGATTCCGTCCTGCGTAATATTACCATTCATCCAATGCCACCATACTCTGGGTTTGGCTTCATCGGGAGGATCAAGAAATCTCTGTTCAAGTTTGGATCCAATCTCTTCATCAGAGGTGGTGTTATTTCCACAACCTACAAACAAAAATCCCGGTATTACCAATAAGACGATTGATAATATTCTCATCCTTAACTTAATAAATGTTTTCATTATTATTTTTTTTCAATTTGATTATTCTTTCAGTTAATCTTATAATATCCTTATGTTCTATTCTCTAAAAATACTGTACTGGTATTTCCTGCTTTAAACGTTTACAAAGTAAAATCATGTTATTAAATTACGGATTATCTTTTTTTCTTAGTATATCTGTTGTGCTATATTTCATTTGGCCACCCTGAAATATTACTTTCCAAAGGAAACCATGCAATACTCTTAATAACAAAGAAATTGCATGCAGATACAACTGCATGCAATTCCTGAATAATAAAATCTGGTTTATTACCATCCGGTATTTTGTGGAAAATCTGCTCCTGTATTTAATTCTATGACATTCTGAGGTATAGGCCACAGATCAAATGGAATGGGTATTGTATAGTTTACATAATCATGTATGAACATAGCATGATCATATAAACGCTGCTTCCATACCGTTGGTTCCATACGAAGTAATGTAAACCATCTGCCTTCTTCAAACAATAATTCACGAAGGCGTTCGTCAAGGATGATATTAATATCAACATCTCCAGCTGTGTACATTATTGTGCATTCTGCACGTTGGCGCACAGTGTTGATATCAGCTGCCGCAAGATCATTCTGTCCATTCCTGAGATATGCTTCAGCTCTTAGCAAGTAGGATTCTGCTGAACGGATACCATAACCATCATGGCTCGAGGAAAAATGCATGATATCAGTACTTCTGTACTGCCATTCATCCAGAGGTATTAATTTCGAGAAAATCGGACTGTATTTTGAAAATACATTTGGATTCTGGTCGAGCATTGACAAAGGCACCTTTTGTCCGAACATGCTATGGTTACAATCGGTACATTCATACAAACTACGGACTGTAACATCCTCTTCATAACGTATATCGGCGGGATCTGTCCAAACATTATAATTTGCATAGTTTGTCGGCATGGCCTGGCTGATACCGAAACCTCCAAGGTATGCCGGGAAGGCAGCGGTATTATATGGCGGACATGAAGTATTTTTCCATGGACCCGGAGCAGCTCCTGCTTCAACATATTCAGGTTTCCAGTTGAGGTCTCTCAAAGCCGGACCAAACATCCAACCTCCATTGCTTGACTGTCCTCCTGTTTCATCAGCCTGCTCATAGGTCGGGGTTTGCAATACCCATACAGCTTCAGTATTTGTGCTGAGATCATAATTTCCAGGATAGAACAGATCACCATATACATTTCCGTCTGGCAGGTATGTTGGTGCTCCCCTGTTTGTGGACGCATCGCCTGGGTTCGCACGTACTCCGAATCTTGCAGTCATCAGGGGATGGAGATTAATGGTTTCCGTGGCATAAGTAATAGCATTGGTATAGTTGGAATTATCTCCGGTTTCAACACCCATTGCCAGATAAGCCTCAGCCAACATATTTGCTGCGGCTCCTTTTGCCACACGTCCGATTTCT
>CAZTXH010000448.1:0-1900 GCA_964617415.1 uncultured Rikenellaceae bacterium
CCTTTAGATAGTATAAGCCTATCAGGAATAATAGATATATCGGTCAATATGGCAGGCAAACTTTCAATGATAGAGAAAGAACAGTATGAAAGTTTTGAGGCAGGGGGAAATATCGGGATTCAAAATATCCTTGTTGCCATGGCAGGTCTTCCCGATGTCAGAATTGATGAAGCCGGATTTGAATTCACTCCGGCTTATGCTGCAATTACAAAAGGTAATATTAAAGTAGGAGATAATAGTGATTTCAGTATAACAGGCCGACTGGAAAATTATTTACCATATATATTCAGGGATGAGACCATCAAGGGGAAATTAACACTAAGATCTAACCTTATCGATGCAACAAACATACTTTCCAAAATACCAACTGACACAACAGAGGTGGTTGTTGAGGAGGATACTACTGCACTAACACTTATCAGAGTACCTGAAAATATTGATTTTGATTTTGATGCACTTATCAATGATTTTGAATATGATAATATTAAAGCTCAGAACATAAAAGGACATATCCTTGTAAAGAATGGTGTTTTAAGTATCAGGGAGACCGGACTGAATATACTGGGTGGTCAGATCATTATGAATGCCGATTATGATACACGCGATACACTTAAACCGGTTATGAAAGGTGATTTCAATATGCAAAATGTTGGTATTAAGGATGCATTTACAACCTTTAACACAGTTCAAAGACTTGCCCCGGCAGCTAAAGGTATTGAAGGCAGGATGAATCTTAACCTTGAATTTGAAAGTCTTATTGGTAATGATATGATGCCGGTGATTGAATCTATTAATGGTGGTGGCAGCCTGCAGACAAATGAAGTTACTCTGGTTGAATCAAAAACTTATGACACCATGAAAGATGTGTTGAAATTGGGGGATAATTACAGTAACACTTTCAAAGATATCAATGCAAGTTTCAAGATAAGGGATGGAAGAGTATATGTAAGTCCTTTTGATACGAAGGTTGGAAATATAAAAATGAATATCAGCGGAGACCAGGGACTTGATCAGACGCTTAACTATCTTGTTAAAACAGAGATACCAAGGGCTGATCTTGGTAATTCCCTGAATGCATTCATTGATAATCTCTCGGCACAGGCTGCTGCTTTCGGTATTAATTATAAGCCTGCAGATGTTCTTAAAGTCAATGTAAGAGTAACAGGTGTATTTGAGAAGCCTGTTGTTATGCCCGATTTTGGTGGTTCATCGGGTGAGGGTTCAGCTGCTTCAGGTGTAAAAGAGGTGGCAAAAGAAGCAGTAAAGGAAAAAGTCGAACAGGTTGTTGATGAAGGAAGGGATAAAGCAAGAGAGGAGGCAGAAGAGCAGGGTAATAAAATCATTGCTGAAGCAGAAGAAAGGGCTCAGCAGATACGTGATGAAGCAGCCAAAGCTGCTAAAAGGATACGGCAGGAGGCAGATGTCCAGGCTCAGAAACTTATTGACGAAGCATCATCTAAAGGGACTCTGGCTAAAATGGCAGCTCAGCGGGGAGCCGATGCCCTCAGAAACGAGGCAGACAAAAAAGCAACTGCTCTTGAACAGGAGGCTGATGAGAGAGCAACGAAACTGGTAGAGGAAGCAAAGGCAAAAAAGCAGGAGCTGATTGATAAAATATAATTGTCTGATTGTAATATAAAATTTTTTAATATAATGAGTACTGTTCAGTGTTTCGAAGATCTTGAAATATGGAAATTATCCCGAATATTGGTGAAAGATATTTATCTTGACTTTAAGGGTATTAAAGATTATAATTTTTATAATCAAATAACATCTGCTGGATTATCTATAATGAATAATATCGCAGAAGGATTTGGTAGGGAAAGCGATAGGGAGTTTGATTATTTTTTAAATATTGCAAAAGCTTCAGCGATGGAGGTTAAGAGTATGTACTATGTTG
>CAZTXH010000449.1:0-448 GCA_964617415.1 uncultured Rikenellaceae bacterium
CCTTTGGGTATTGCCGACTCAAAAATAAATACTGCTGTAGCACCTGATCCTGATACAAAATCACATCCACGACTGTTAAGTTTGGGTACCGGTGTTGTAAAAATACCGTTATAAGACTGTGTAATAACACCGATACAGTTAGGTCCAATTAATGTTCCCCCGGCATCTGTTACAAGATTAGCTATCGATATTTCAAGTTTCCTGCCTTCCTCACCAGCTTCACTGAAACCGGCCGAGATAATTATAAAGGCTTTAGTACCCTTTTCATTAATCAGTAACTCAACCACAGGGAGGCAATATTTTGCCTGTATTGCCACTATTGCAAGGCCAACGTTTGGTATATCCTTAATATCACGATATGATTTTAAACCCTGAACAATATCCTGTTTGGGGTTTACCACAAAAAGATCACCTGAATACTTACCGTCAATAATGTTTCTCAGGAGCA
>CAZTXH010000449.1:458-1895 GCA_964617415.1 uncultured Rikenellaceae bacterium
CTTCAGATCCCCCTACAACTACTATACTGTCAGGATTTATTAGTTTTTCATTTATCATTTTTCAAAACAGGATGAGGATAGAATTATTCTTAAATAATCCGAAAAAACAGATGATCTCATAAACCGGCAAAACGCTTGAGAAAACCTACATTTTGAGCTATATTATATAAATAAAACTCTGATATGTAATAAATTAAGAAAAACATTCCCAGAATTAACAGTAAAGCAATATAATAAAAATAAATTGTATAAAACAGGAAAGTGATCAGGTTCTTTTTGTAGACCAGAGATTATAACCGCTTTTACTATCTTTGCAAACCGATCCGTAAAAACATGAGCAATTCGATTAAAGACCTACTTGAAAAGGATGATTTTTCAAAAGATGATCTTGTGAAGCTTCTTAAGGCTGAAGGAGAAGACAAGCTAAGGCTTTTTAAGAAATCTGCTGAAGTAAAGGAACAATATATAGGGAAAAAGATATGGCTAAGGGGATTAATCGAATTTTCCAATATATGCGGTAAGGATTGTATGTACTGCGGCATAAGAAAAAGCAATAAGAAACTTGAACGTTACAATTGTACTGACGAGGAGATACTTACAGCTGCAAAGTATGCATATGAGAACCATTATGCTTCAATTGCCCTTCAGTCAGGAGAGCTGGAAAGCGATTATTTTACAAACAGGATCGAAAACCTGCTGCATAAGATAAAAGAGATCTCAAACGGGGAATTGGGAATTACATTATCTGTCGGTGAACAGGAACCGGAAGTATATAAGAAATGGTATGATGCGGGAGCTCACCGCTATCTTTTAAGGATTGAAACATCAAATCCAGATCTTTACAGTAAGATACATCCTAACAATAATAAACATGATTTCCGAAGAAGGCTCGATTGTCTTAAAAGTCTTCAGGATATTGGTTATCAGGCCGGTACGGGTGTAATGATAGGATTGCCGTTTCAGACAACTGAAGATCTTGCCAGGGACCTTTTGTTTATGCGTGACTTCGATATCGACATGGTTGGCATGGGGCCGTATATTGAACATGTTGACACTCCACTCATAAAATATGCAGATCAATTACTACCTCTTAAGGAGAGGTTTGAAATAACCCTTAAAATGATAGCTCTGTTAAGAATAATTATGAAGGATATCAATATGGTTGCCTCCACGGCACAACAGACAATCGATCCTGAAGGAAGGGAAAAATCAGTGGAGATAGGCGCCAATATCATTATGCCCAATATCACCCCGGGGAAATACCGTGACGATTACAGTCTTTATGCAAATAAACCAGGAAGTGATAATATATACGATGATTCCGTGAGCAATCTCGAAGCCAGGCTTGCTCTGATCGACACGGAGATTGTCTATGGTGAATGGGGAGATACGGCCCATTATGAGAAGAGGAGGAAGAGGGGAGATAGATGATTGCGG
>CAZTXH010000450.1:0-1517 GCA_964617415.1 uncultured Rikenellaceae bacterium
ACCATTCTTTGAGGAGAGTATTGAAACATTCACAACAGAGGCTGTTAATGAAGGAACTATTTCAACAGATAAAGAGAAGCCGAAGGATATCGAACTTATATATAAAGCTCTGGTTACAGGTATCCGTGACTACTTTTCTAAAACAGGCTTAAGGTCATGTAATTTAGGCCTCTCAGGAGGAATTGACTCTGCCACATGCCTCTGTTTGGCCGTTGAAGCTCTCGGTAATAAGAATGTAAGAGCATTACTGATGCCTTCACGTTACTCATCGGAACATTCGGTAAGTGATGCTGCAGAACTGTCTGAAAGGCTAAAAGTCGAATATGACATTGTCAGTATAGAAAAACCATTCCGTGCATTCGAGGAAGATCTTACACCTATTTTCCGGGGAAAGGATCAGGATGTGACAGAAGAAAACATCCAGTCCAGAATCAGATCTCTTATACTTATGGCCGTTTCAAATAAGTTCGGCTGTATCCTGCTGAATACATCGAATAAGAGTGAGGCAGCAGTCGGATACGGTACACTTTATGGCGATATGGCAGGTGGACTGTCCGTGCTGGGTGATGTATATAAAACAGACATTTACAGGCTCGCAAACTATATAAACAGAAGTTCTGAAATAATTCCTGCAAACATAATAAACAAACTGCCCTCTGCCGAGCTCAGACCGAACCAGCTCGATACGGACTCCCTGCCTGATTACAGGATACTTGATTCTATATTGTATCAATACATAGAATTACAAAAACCTGTAGAGAGCATTTCCGGGAAGGATTTCGACAGAGAGACTGTTGACAAAGTAATTAATCTGACCAACAGCAATGAGCATAAGAGATTCCAGGCACCACCCATACTGAGGATATCCTCCAAATCGTTCGGAGCCGGGAGAAGGATGCCTATCGTGGCAAAGTACTGATAACGTGTTGTGTGGTTGAATATACTCTTTTTACCCGTCCGGGTATTGATGTTAAAATCTCATAAGGTATGGTCCGGCACTTTTCCGCCAGTTCATCTATTGTAATATTTTCACCGAATATCTCGGCTTCATCCCCTTCCTTTGCGTCTGTCCCTGTTACATCAACCATACACATATCCATACAGACATTACCTACTACAGGGACCCTCATGCCTTTTATGAATAATGATCCGGTACCATTTCCAAGTTGCCTGTTTAGTCCGTCGGCATATCCCACAGGAAGTATTGCTATAATCCTTTCATTATCTGAAACATCTGCGCATCCGTATCCGACAGGTTCGCCCGGAGGCACCTTTTTGATCTGTGATATCCTGGTTTTAAAACGTCCTGCCGGCTTAAGTGTTAAGCCTTTTATTGATCCGGCTCCATATAACCCAATACCAATCCTTACCATGTCGAGCTGATATTCAGGAAAGCGTACTATCGCCGATGAGTTACAGATATGACGAAGGACCGGATATCCTGCTGCCTCACTTATCTTTTTGGCTGTATTAATAAATATCTGTGCCTGGTTGTGAGTGAACCTGTCAAAGCGTGA
>CAZTXH010000450.1:1527-1895 GCA_964617415.1 uncultured Rikenellaceae bacterium
CCTCGTGACTCTTCACTGGCAGCAAAATGAGATAAAAGAGATACTATCTTAATCGATTCCGCAGGTTTTATACATGATATCAGCCTGTCAGTATCCTCAGGCATAAATCCGAGCCGGTGCATTCCCGAATCTATCTTAATATGAACAGGGTAATCAATAAGTCCATGCCTGGAGGCAATATCGGAGAATCCTTTAAGAGATGAAAAATCATAAATTTCCGGTTCAAGGTCATATTTGATTATCTGTTCCGGAGATGCAGGATCGGGATTCATTACCATTATGGGCAGTGTGACACCTGCATTCCTGAGTTCAATCCCTTCATCAGTATAGGCTACTGCAAGATAGCTGACACGATGATACTCCAGAAG
>CAZTXH010000451.1:0-1144 GCA_964617415.1 uncultured Rikenellaceae bacterium
ACAACTGTTTCAAAGATTATCGTAAAATGGTTTAAAGGAAAGGAGATGGCCCTGGCTATGGGGCTAGAAATGGCCACTGCAAGGCTGGGTACTGCACTGGCACTCTCAACATCGGTCCCGATTGCCAAAGCATTTAACACAGTGTCAGCACCGGTACTTGTTTGTCTCATAATGTTATGTATAGGACTTATATCTTTTATTATGTATACCTTCATTGATAAGAAGCTGGATGCTTCAGTCGTTGCTGCAGGCGAAGGCAAAAGTCTGGAAAGTGATGAAGAGGAATTCCATATCCGTGATATACTTTATATTGTTACCAATAAAGGGTGGTGGTATATTGCAATTCTTTGTGTACTGTTTTATTCAGCTGTATTTCCCTTCCTGAAATATGCCACTGATCTGATGGTGCAGAAGTTTAATGTAAGTGAAAGCCTGGCTGGTTTAATACCTGCTATGTTGCCATTTGGTACTATTTTGTTAACTCCTTTATTCGGCAATGTATATGACAGGAAAGGAAAGGGGGCTTCGATTATGATCCTGGGTGCTATACTTCTAATCTTTGTTCATTTTATATATTCAATACCATTACTGAATCACTGGCTTATTGCTATAGTTATGATATTGGTACTTGGCATAGGCTTTTCCCTTGTACCATCTGCGATGTGGCCATCTGTGCCGAAGATCATTCCAGAAAAGCAGCTTGGTACAGCATATGCATTGGTTTTTTGGGTACAGAACTGGGGTCTGATGGGAGTACCTGCTTTAATAGGTTGGGTGCTCGATAGATATTGTATTACCGGTACACGTATACTGGATGGGGCAGAGGTCTCCACCTATAATTATACATTGCCTATGATTATTTTTACAGGCCTTGGATTACTTGCCCTGTTATTCGCATTCCTTTTGAAAGCAGAAGACAAGAAAAAAGGCTATGGTCTGCAATTGCCTAATATTGAGGAAAAAATTGTTTGATCAGAGAATCTAAACCACAATTGGTAACTTAAAATCAGGATTTGTAATTCTGTTCTTCACTTAAAAGGAAATCACGATGTGATTTTACCATGTTTATGATGAAAAGGATCAGATTTTTGCTTTCGGCAAGTAAATTGAGATACATCAGGCTGCTTCTGGTACTGAATGATTC
>CAZTXH010000451.1:1154-1885 GCA_964617415.1 uncultured Rikenellaceae bacterium
ATCATATCGAGTATCTCCTGTTGCTCCGCTATGAGTTTATCCAGCTTTTTATAATTCTGTTTCTTAATAATACCCTGTATGTCATCAAGGAACGAAGAAATAGATTGATTAAGTTCGTGAAGGTCTTTGACCTGTTCTTTGAGTAGAGGAGGGTGGTTATTGTCAAGATGTTCATAAATAGGATCAGCGATAAATTTAAGACAATGAGCTATTTCTCTCAGATAATCAAGTATCTGGACGTAGTAATGTCCTGTATCAATGAATTCCTCCTCAAGTTTTATAAGTGTTGAGTGAAGGTTATATTTCAGATCTTTTGACTGTTGGTTCAGTTCATTGACAGTGCGGGTAACTTTCTTCATTTTTTTCCTGTCTTCTTTTATCAGATTCAGGATACTTGAAAAATAAAGCTTGGAAGCAGAGGAAACAACATCAATGATGGATGAATTGCATCTGTCTAAAATATTTTGTCCGTTAAGTGATTCGTGTTCATCAAATTCATCTCGTTTGCTTTCTTTAGCGAGTCTCATGTTATGAATAATATTAGTCCTTATAACAAAGGTCAAAGCAATTGCTAGTGCAATTATTGTAGCAATAATTCCTCCCCAGCTAATAAAATTAGCTATCAGAAATGCACCTGTAAAAGCTATAAGTGCTGTAAAGAACCATCCTCCGATAACTGACAGTACACCTGTTACACGGTAAACAGCACTTTCTCTTCCCCATGCACGGTC
>CAZTXH010000452.1:0-1879 GCA_964617415.1 uncultured Rikenellaceae bacterium
CCTTCGTGAGACCTCTTTGGTAGATTCCGGATTATCCGGATCAGATGCCAGAGGTCTCAGGCCCGCATAAATGCAAAGCACATTATCCCTTGTTGGTTTCTTTACCATGTATTTCCCGGCGTTTCTCAGAATAAATTCAACCTCTTCATCCAGAGCTGTTGGTTCCAGTGATATTGTGTTAAGCGGGGTATCGGTGGTACCGGTAACCACCTTCCCATACCAGGGAATTGCAAAAAGAACCCTTCCATCATCAGTTTTAGGGATCATTATTGCAGATTCACTCTCAAGAAATGAGTTATCCAGGACAATATGGACACCCTGACTTGGTCGTATTGTTGATCTCGAATCGGGATTATCCATACGGTGTATCTCATCAGCAAATACTCCTGTTGCATTGATAACAAGCCTGGCATTAATATTATATTCTGTACCTGTATCAAGGTCCTTCGCCTTAACTCCGGTGATCTTTCCCTTTTCATCCTTCAATAATTCATTTACCCTGAAATAATTCAAGACAACACCTCCGTTTTCCACACATGCAAGTGCAAGGGAAATGGCCATCCTGGAATCATCAAATTGCCCATCGTGATAGACAATCCCTCCTCTAAGTTTTTCTGGTTTTAAAAGTGGCAGCCGTTTCAGAGTTTTTTTACGGCTAATATAATATGACCTTCCCAGGCTTAAACGTCCGGCAAGCAGGTCATAAAATTTCAGTCCAACAAAATACAAGATAACATCCCATATTTTATAAAGGGGTATTACAAACTCCTGGTTTGCTGTTATGTGCGGTGCATTCCTTAGCATTATTCCCCGCTCATTAAGTGCTTCTTTTACAAGAAGAATATCACCCTGTGCAAGGTATCTGACACCTCCATGGACCAGCTTTGTACTTTTCGAGGAGGTGCTTTTTGTAAAGTCTGATTGCTCGAGGAGAATTGTCTTGTAACCCCTTGTTACAGCATCAAGGGCAACACCAAGTCCGGTAGCTCCGCCACCGACTACTATTATATCCCAGAGTTTCTCTTTGCTGCTTTGTAAATAGGTGATTAGATCGTTGCGATTCATTGTATATCAGGTTTGTGATTTATTTAATAATGTTAAAGAAATTATCTTAAAGATACAATTAAATTTTGACAGAAGTTATTATCTATTAATTAACCTGAATAATCAGCGAAGGATTTGTTTTATATGGTCAGGATCTCCATCATTTTCGGCAGGCCTGATATCAAGAATCTTACATATCAGGTTATATATATCTACATTATTGAGCCTGTCAAATGAATATCCTTTTTTAAATGCCGGTCCCGCTGCATAGAATATGGCATGCATATCCGGATTTTCATTATCATAACCATGTGCTCCTCCATTGTATGATGAATTGATACTGCGTGTTCCGATACTCCAGGAGCTGTCGGCAATAACAATAATATCCTGTATTCGAATATTAGTACCGAAATGCAGGTGTTCAGGAAGCTCCTTTTTATCATAAGCCTTCAAACCTTTTTCTTTATTCAGATAATAAAGAACACTATCTTTTTTCCCTTCTGCGGGATTGATCATATAAACAGGATTACTGCCAAACATTGAGGTTATCATTCTATCAGGAATAATATCTTTAAGGTTGACATACCGGTCGGGAGAAATAGCTCCCATTCCATGATCCGAAAGTACAATCAGATTTATCTTCTTCGCAATGCGAAGAGATGATAACTTAAGCCTTAATACTCCAAGAAGGCTGTCGAGTCGTTCAACCACCTCTCCTGTTTGTGGGGATACTGGTCCTAAATTGTGAGCAACAGCATCAGGCTCATCAAAATATAGGGTTAGAAAACCCGGTCGTCTCTCAGGCGGATAAGAGAGCCATTTAACTATGGTATCT
>CAZTXH010000453.1:0-1075 GCA_964617415.1 uncultured Rikenellaceae bacterium
GATTTATACTTTTTATGTTCTCTGTATCCGGGAAGCTATCGATCTTACTGAATTGCCGTCTTTCAATATCAAATACCCAGGCACCCGTATGTTCTGTCATAAAAAGCCTGTTCCCATCGGGAGCCATCTGTAAATCATGCCCGCTGACTCCGGGAATATCCCATTGATTGGATTTCACAAGTTTGTCGCCAGTCTGTATCTTATATTACCGTAAAACGTCATATCCAAGGGCATACAGTGAATTCCTCCTGGAATCCCACACCAGTCCGTGAGCAGAATATAAACTGTCGGAGTACAATAATTTATCAGGTTTGCTGATATCAAACAACATGATCCGGTTACCGTTCGTGGCTGTTGAAGCGGCTGCTATCATTTTATTTCCCGGAAGTAATTCAATGGAATGTGCATTGGGAATTTCAGCATAAAAAGTAACTTTTTTATCTTCCCTGTTTACAATTGCCACAGCTCCACTGGAAGATGATACCATGATCTGTGAGCCGTTGTTTATGGCTTTACAATCATCAATGCTGTTAAATCTTTCCCTTCGATAATCATCTGGCAAATCCGTGGCTTCGTGGGCATCCCAGGTCCATACAATCTTAGGAATACTGTCTTTTGAATTTGAATAATCAGCCAGCAGAACCTTGCTGTCGCCACAAACTAAAATCAGATTATCCGAATCTGCCGGCGCCTGGGTACAGGTACATGAATTCATACCGGTGAGTGGAAACATCAATATGAACAAATACAAAAGTTTACTCATGATACAAGTGGCTATTCCTGGCCTATGCCTGACTTGATTAAAGATCACCGTAAAACTTTTTTCCATATCATATATGAATGTAAGAGAATTCAGGCTACAACTATAATCACTAAAATTACTCAAAAAAAGCTTGCTTACATTTTATCCTGAATTTGGACTGGGCAAAAGAGCTGCCCGGAGAGCAATGATTCAGGAGATGATTGAATAAGGAAAGATTGACCTGTGAGTGCGGAGTGTGGATTGATTTATGATATGAATCGAGAATCTAGAATCTTGAATCTAGATTCTCGATTTTTCCCCATGAATGTCTCA
>CAZTXH010000453.1:1085-1872 GCA_964617415.1 uncultured Rikenellaceae bacterium
TATAAAAGTCCTCCACATCAGGCTGTGCCAAACTGGAGAAATATATGTACATTACATATAATTATCTGATCATGAATTCTAATCTTATGAATAATAAAAAGCAAACCAACCATTCTGACTTCAACAAGAAAGAAAAGGATGGGCATAGTATTAGCCTAAAACCACAATACCGTCGTTCTTTCATTAAACAATCGCTGGCTGGTTCTGCTGCGATTTTTGCCGCATCAACAGGTGTTATGGCTGCACCTGGTTTGAAGGATCCATCATTTCAGAAAACAGCAAAACCCAAGCTGAAAATAACAGATCTGAAATGTGCCATCATGGCAGGCAGTCCGGTTGTCCGTATTACAACAGATGCGGGAATTGACGGATTTGGCCAGGCTGAATCAACTAAACCGTATCTGAAACCTTTTGTCTTATTTTATAAAGATTATTTAATTGGCGAGGATCCCACCGATGTTGCCCGAATATTATTGAAAATTCGACGTATGGGCAGTTTCAAACCCTGGGGATCAGCAGTAAGCGCTATTGAGATTGCGTTATGGGATATCGCAGGTAAAGCTGCCGGAGTACCTGTTTATAAGCTTTTGGGAGGAAAGATCCGTGACCATGTCCGCTGCTACAATGGTGCTGTCCCGGTAAAAAGAAATGGAACCGAACCAAAGGATTATATTGAATGGGGACAAAATTTCAGGAAATTAAAGCAGGGATTTACCATTGTTAAGCAGGCAGTGGGATTCCATGGTGGTTATGACAGGTCTGTCCCGAATTTCACATATAATAATAC
>CAZTXH010000454.1:0-1586 GCA_964617415.1 uncultured Rikenellaceae bacterium
CACATATATCCGAGCGATTTTGACCATGATAATATAATCAGTGTTGCTGCACTTGATCAAAGTTATGAGCTTGCTGATTTTTCGAATTATGGCAATGTAAGTGTAGATGTTGGTGCTCCTGGTACAAATATTATTAGTGAATGGTGTGGTACGAAAACAACCATTAATGACAACTTTATTTCAGGGCCTTCAACTTCGAGTGGCTATGCTTTACAATTTGATGGTACAAATGATGTGGTACAGACCTCATTTATGGGCACGAACGATATTACCACTGTTGCTTTATGGGTTAAGATTACTGGGAGGACTGGCGGTGAACAAGACATTGTGTGCAATTTTCAGAGTAGTGGATATGGATTACTTTACGATCTCGGGAATAATAATAAGTTTACATGGGATCTTCATATCAATGGTGCATACAGATATTTTGCTGCCGATTCAGAGATTCAATTAAACAGATGGTATTATATAGTTGGTACTTATGATGGTGATAATGGATACTTATATATTGATGGTGTTAGGCAATCAAACAATATTACAACAGATGGAGTGATTACTGACTCGCCTTATTCTATGACAATAGGTGCAAATCCACAACCTAGCGGGTTTGTTCAATACATGCATGGTGTAATTGATGAAGTCAGCATTTGGAGTGTTGCCCTGAGCGAGGTGGAAATACAAACGAATATGAATCAATATCTATCTGGTGATGAAGAAGGGCTTTTATGCTATTGGAAATTTGATGAAGGTGCAGGACAGGGCATAGAAGATTCTTCTACAAATAATTACGACGGATTTCTAGGAACTGACCCAATAAATCCTGATGTGGAGGATCCTACGTGGGTAATTTCTAATATTAGTGGTTATAATGGATGGGTTGAAGGTGGTTCACAGGGATGGGACTTTGTTGTTAGAGATTTAGGTTTTGGTAATATTAATTTACTTGTTGATCCCTCTGATTGGGTCCCTCCTAATTGTGGCTTATATAGTAATAATTCAGATGATAGAACATTGAAAAATTTTAATCTGAATGGATTCTATTCTGCCGTACTAAATTATTCCGTAATGTTTGATGTTGAACAAGGCTATGATGGTTTTTTTACGTTCTGTGATAATGTACCAGGAGATCCTTTTATGAATGGATATCAACTCGCTGGTTGGACAGGATCTACAAGTGGTTATTTTATTTATGAAAGTTATGAAATACCAAGCATTTACAAAACCTCTTCATGTACAATAGGTTTTAATTTGTGGTCTGACGAAATTTACCCAGATTATGGAGTTTCTATTTCCGATTTTATTATAACAGCTATGACCACCAATAACACGAGTTATAATAGAATTAATGGTACATCAATGGCAACCCCTCATGTTTCTGGGCTTTCTGCTCTTATTTGGACATTTAATCCGAGCTATTCATATAGGGAGGTAGTTGAATCTGTTAAAAATGGTGGTGAAACAGTTACATCATTAAATAATAAAACAACTACTGGAAGAGCAGTTAATTCATGGGGGTCATTGAAATATATCAAAGTGCCTACAGGAATTGTAATAAAAAAAATTAAGTAAATTAGATAGTAAAGAAC
>CAZTXH010000454.1:1596-1854 GCA_964617415.1 uncultured Rikenellaceae bacterium
ATGAAAAGCAGTTAATGCTTGGAGTTCCTTAAGATATATTAAAAAACCTACAGGAGTTATTATAATAAAGAAATAAGAAGAATGAGATGTTATTAAGAAAAATGTTAAAGCACATAATTGTATTTTTAAATATAATTCTCATGTTTAATATTAGCCTATCTTGTGCTAGTAATGAGAAGAAGAACAATCAAAAAAAACAAGTTCAGGAATTTAACGAAGAAGAAAGAGTGGTTGGAGAATATGTTGTCACTGTAAAAG
>CAZTXH010000455.1:0-1849 GCA_964617415.1 uncultured Rikenellaceae bacterium
GGATAATACAGCACCCAGCTTATAGCCATATTCATCCTCTTCTTCTCCAACGTATGAAAGAGGTATTGCACATATCTCAGGCATCTCTCCCAGTTTGTCAACATCCTTGCCTAGAAGAAGATTAACAAAATTATAAACAGAATTTGATTTATCCTTTTCATAATTGGTTTCGGTCAGTACAATAAACGAATTGGATGAACTTATCCGGCGTACATTAAAATCACTGACACTAATGAAATCATAGGGTGTTATCTCCCAGTATTCTTCCATAGCATCCTTAATATAAAAATTGAAGTCAGCTAATGGATCATCCTCAAGAACTACATAAGTCTTTGATTCAAAAAATTGCTGTATCTCTTCCTTGCTCGGGAAAGGTGCCTGCCCGATAAGCAGAAGGGAGAAGTACGACATAAAAACTACGGTAACTGTTTTCTTCATAGCATCTATTCATTTACAGGTATATACAAAGGATTTCTTTCATTATATTTACGTATATATACAAACATTAGATCTTTCTTTTTTCTGCGTGGGAGTTGGGCATATTCTTCATAAAGCTCAGGATCTTTCATCAACATCAGTTCTGTATTCTTCATATCAAATTCAGCTATGTTACCAGTTTCAAACTCAATAATATATTGTTTGATCTCACTTCTGGCTATATTTCTGCTCCTGTAAGGATTATAACCATAAGGGTACCTTGAATAGTAACTTCCATATCCGTAATATCCATAGGGTGAGTATGGCGAGTAATAAGGATCATAGTAGCTATAAGGCGAACCATAATAGCGTGGATCATATGTTAAAATATCTGCGACAAAATGGCAGATACTCCCAACATAAGTTATCCTGTTAAAGTTATCCTGTACCTGTATATATAATACTCCATTCCGTGCATAACCCCATATCAAGTTTGTAATAATCTCCTGCCTGATGCCCATATCATCATAATAATAGATCTTACCTGATGCAAGGAGCTTTCTGAAGAACTGCCTGTCATTATAATCTGTTGATGTCAGAAGCTTTGCCTTGGGAATTGGACTATTTGCCTTTACCTGATCGAAATTGAGGTAAATGCCATCCTTAAACCTGAAATCAGGAGTATATTTAACTATGTTTTCTGTAACCTGGGCACCTGCCTCATCGAATGAAAATGCGATTAATAATATTATTATCCCCAGACTCCTATTCATGATTTTTCAGTTTAGATTTTTTAGTTCAAATATCATACCGCAATAACAAAAATAACGTTTTCCATGAAAGTAAGTTAAATAGTGCAGGTGTATATTCTATGTAAATTTTGTTTATTTTTACAGGAATTCAATATAATCATGTATGAGCAGTAAATCTGGAAACGGTAATAATACTGATTTAAAACGATCAACCGATGAGTTTTATTTGAAGAACCGGAAATTATTTGAGACTCTTGCTTATACAGCAATATCGGCACTGATAATAGCGGTTATTTTATTAATGTTTGATCTGAAACTTATTGCCGGTATTATTACTATAATAGCTGCCTGTATCGGGTTATTTTTTGTTAGAAAAGCCATTGCTGTCCTTGCCCAGGCCAGGAATACTATAATTGATGCATCCTCTTCAAATGAGCAAAAAGATGATGTTATTAAGAATTTCTCACATAAGATAAGAGAGCCTCTCAATAACATTGTTATCATAACTGATATGCTTCTGGAGTCGGATCTGGAACAAAAACAGAAAGAACTTCTTGAAACATTTGTGGCATCATCTAAAAATATGGTCACTACAGTTGATGAATTAACAATGCAGTCGGCCGAAAGTATAAGCCTGGAACCCAGAAAATTAATAAGGTTCAACCTGCTCTCAACAATAG
>CAZTXH010000456.1:0-1845 GCA_964617415.1 uncultured Rikenellaceae bacterium
GTATGTAAGTGAAAGAATAGCAGCACCAAGAAGTGCAAAAGTCACAACCTGTGCCATAGGCCTGAACATTTTCCCTTCAATACCCACAAGTGCCATGATCGGCAGGTATACTATTAAAATTATAATTTGTCCGAAAGTGGCAGAGTTCATCATCTGCTTTGCTGAGACAAGCACATTTTCATCCATTTGCTCCTGTGTGAGTTTTATTTCGCCCGGATGATTGTTGCTCCTTGAAATCCGGTAGACAACACTTTCGACAATAATTACTGCACCATCTACTATCAACCCGAAATCAATTGCTCCCAGGCTCATCAGATTGCCCGATACTCCAAAAAGATACATCATTGAAATTGCAAAAAGCATTGAAAGGGGGATAACCGAAGTCACAATGAGCCCTGCACGTATATTCCCGAGTAACAGAACAAGAATAAAGATCACAATCAGTGCACCTTCAATAAGGTTCTTCGATACTGTGCCAATGGCACGACCCACAAGATCGGAGCGATTAAGATATGGTTCTATTGTAACACCCTCAGGCAGTGATTTCCGGATTGATTCAATGCGTGTTTCCACATTATCGATAACCTCATGGGCATTCGCTCCTTTCAGCATCTTTACCACTCCGCCAACAGCCTCTGTTGTGTCGACAACAAATGCACCATATCTTGTAGGGCTGCCATACTTGACCGTCGCTATGTCCCTGATTAGTACAGGTATACCCGAACTATTGGTTTTTACAACAATTTTTTCAATGTCCTCAATAGTTTTAACCAGTCCGATCCCACGAATAAAATATGCGCTGGGTTTTTTATCAATATAGGCACTGCCTGTATTTTCATTGTTTTTTTCCAGAGCTGTAAATATATCGGTCAGTGTCAGGTTCATGCTCCTCAGTCTTTCCGGATTTACAGCTATCTCGTACTGCTTAACAAATCCACCATAGCTGTTAATGTCAGCTACACCGGGGGTCCCCAGCATTTCACGCCGTACAACCCAATCCTGAAGTGTGCGCAGTTCCATTGGATTGAACTTTTTCTCAAATCCTTTTGCCACGGCAAGACGATATTGAAATATCTCACCCAGTCCTGTTGAGATAGGGGCAAGGGAGATCCGGGCAAGCCCGGCAGGGATAACCTCTTCAGCTTCATTCAACCGTTCACCGAGCTGTTGTCTTGCCCAGTAAACATCAACACCATCTTCAAATACTACAGTTACAACAGATAATCCCAGCCTTGAGATGGACCTGAGTTCAATAATATCCGGGATATTGGCCACAGAAACTTCAATAGGTGCTGTTATGAAGCTCTCTACCTCCTGAACTGCTAACGATGGTGCAATCGAAATAACCTGCACCTGGTTATTTGTAATATCCGGAATAGCATCAACCGGCAATTTTGTTAATGAGTATATTCCCCATCCGGTCAATGCCAGAATAAATAATCCGATAACAAACTTATTCTTTATTGAAAATGAGATTATTCGATTTATCATTGATAATATTTATTAATGAAAAATTAATTCTTAAGGCGTTGTGATATTATATCACAGATATTGAAAATTAATTTATGCAGAGCTGTGTCGTGGTGCGGCTCTGCTTAAAACAATCTACCCTCATTCTGGCATCCATTATCTGC
This sequence comes from uncultured Rikenellaceae bacterium, assembly GCA_964617415.1. Lineage (GTDB taxonomy): Bacteria > Bacteroidota > Bacteroidia > Bacteroidales > VadinHA17 > LD21. Next base: position 1,635 of record CAZTXH010000456.1, read on the forward strand.
TTTTCAAATAGTTAATTAACCTAAGTTGATAGTTTAATGTTATATGTTAATATGTTATAAATCTGAGCATTAATGAAATAATGATTAATTTACATTTTTAGTTATAATTAATATATTTGATTACAATACATTGATATTTAATAATTTGCAATTTGCAACTTGTAACTTGCCTGCCCGACTGGGACAGGCGGGAAACCTGCAACCAGCAACT
>CAZTXH010000457.1:0-1833 GCA_964617415.1 uncultured Rikenellaceae bacterium
ATCATGAGACAATATTACTTGATCTTGGTTTCGTCAGTTTTCCTGTTATCGGCTTGTGCCGAGAATTATTATGAGATGGATGATTTTCAATTGACACCCAAGATTGATTCACATATTCATATCGGAACTGATGAAGGAGCATTTGAAGAACAGGCTGCTGACGATAATTTCATTATTATCACCTTGAATGTCGATCATGGTGATTCAGCAAATCTCCGCAGGCAATTTAACCTGGCTTCTCTTTCGGCTCAAAAGTATCCTGAAAGGGTTTTCTTCGGCACTTCGTTCCTGTTTGATACAACGGGGTGGGGAACCGATGAATGGAGTAGTAAGGTAATATCTCAACTGGAAGAAGATCTGTCTGCTCCCGGGGTAATAACAGTGAAGATATGGAAGAACATTGGAATGACTCTCCGCGACAGGGAAGGTAATTTTATCATGGTCGATGATCCGGGATTGCAACCGGTCATTGATTTTATAAAGGGTAAAGGATTCCCAATTACCGGACACCTTGGAGAACCACGAAACTGTTGGTTGCCACTGGAGGAGATGACCGTGAGCAGCGATAGTGGTTATTTTGCCGGACATCCTCAGTACCATATGTACCTTCATCCCGATTATCCGTCTTATGAAGACCAGATAAGAGCACGGGATAATATGCTTGAGGCAAATCCTGATCTGGTTTTTATAGGTTGTCATCTTGGAAGTCTTGAATGGAATGTCGATTCCCTTGCTGACCGGCTTGATAAATATCCCAATATGGCAGTCGATATGTCTGCCAGGATATGTCACCTTCAGTACCAGACAGTTGATGAACGCGAAAAAGTACGTGATTTTTGTATCAAATATCAGGACATGCTGCTATATGGCACGGATGTTGGATACGGCGGAAGCGGAAATCCTGAAGGTTTCAAAAAACGCATACATGCGACATGGCTTGATGACTGGAAATATTTTACAACCGATGAGGAAATGACATCAGACTTGTTTAAAGGAAAATTCAGGGGATTAAAACTGCCTGAAGAGGTGATAGATAAGATTTATTATGAAAATGCAGTTAAGTGGTATAAACTGTCAGTCATTGAGCTATAAAAGTATTTTTAAATACCATTGATAATGAATTAAATACACAGAACCATGCTCCAGGTTCATACTGGACCTTTGATGGTGTTCATCCTTCACTTGCCGGTGCACAGCTTATGGCTGAGGCTTGGCTATCGGTAATCGCTTAAATAATATTATGTTAAATAGGTTTTTCATAGCGATACTCTTCTTGTTGTTTTCTGCTATTACTGCAGGACAGGTAACAATTACCGGGATATTGTATTCCGATCATAAACCGGTTTCAATAACATTTAACAAAGGCAGAATAACAGAAATAGAAAGAATAGAGAAACTACCTGAAGAGAGAAAAGATATCTATATTGCACCGGGTCTGATAGATAACCAGGTAAACGGTTTTGCCGGGGTATCATTTACTTTCGGTGGTATTGAACTTAATTCCGAAGATGTAAAGAAAGCTACCCGCGAATTATGGAAAACAGGTGTGACAACATATCTTCCCACACTTACAACAAACAGATATGACCTGCTTAAAAGGAATTTTACGGTTCTGAACAGTGTGATTGATGATCCCTCCCTGCTTGGCTCTATAGCAGGTTTTCATCTTGAGGGGCCTTATATTTCACCTGTTGACGGATACAGGGGTGCGCATCCATTGAAACATGTAAGGAAACCTGACTGGGAGGAATTCGTTTCATTTTATGAAGCTTCCGGGAATAATATTCTGCAGGTTACAATTGCTCCGGAAATAGAAGGTGCTATGGATTTCAT
>CAZTXH010000458.1:0-1825 GCA_964617415.1 uncultured Rikenellaceae bacterium
CTATGGAGGTGCCTGCCGGAGATCACGAAATAATCTTTAGATTCGAACCTGATTCATACCAGACAGGGACCAAAATATCACTTGCAAGTTCAATATTACTTATTCTTCTGTGTACAGGTTCGTTATACATAGTTTTCAGGAAGAAAAATACAACCACAATAGCCGATGACAACAGTAAGTAAATGTCTTGTCTGTAATAGTCAAACTCCTGAATTAAATCTTCGGTGCAAAGATCATCTGACTGACACTCATTATTTCAATGTTTATAGATGTAAAGAGTGTGGTTTTATGTTCACGCATGATCCACCGTCAGAACAAGATATTAAAGAGTACTACGATACAGAAGAATATATTTCACACAGCAATACAAAAAATGGTCTGATAAATACTCTCTTCCATTTCACAAGGCAAATGATGTTTTACCGGAAGAAGAATATTATCAGGAGAGTGACAGGATTAAAAACCGGAATTCTGCTGGATATAGGATGTGGAACCGGCTATTTTGCCTCTTTCATGAAAGAAGAGGGATGGAGTGTCACAGGACTGGAACCAGGTAAGAAAGCTCGTAATTTTGCTGTCAAGAATTTCGATTTGAAAGTTGTTCCGGTAATTGAAAATCCTGGTTTACAGTATCATCATTTTGATTGTATAACATTATGGCATGTATTTGAGCATTTTCATGATCCTGTGAAATATCTCTCCTACATTCATCAGGCACTGAAACCGGGAGCTGTCTGTATTATTGCTATGCCTAACTGCGGATCCTATGATGCCAAACATTACAAGCAACACTGGGCAGCCTGGGATGTTCCCCGGCATCTGTGGCATTTTTCTCCTGATGTCTTCAAAAATTATGTTGAAAAGAACGGCTATAAAATTAACGCTATCAGGAGATTACCGGCAGATGTATTTTATATTTCTATTCTCAGTGAAAGGTATAGGGGCACAAATCTACCAGTCATTACCGGTATGATAAAAGGTCTCTGGTTCTCGTTATTAGCTCTGTTTAATAAAAAAAGATGTAGCTCACTGATATACATTCTGAAAGCCTGATCATCGTTTGATATCCTTTACGCCCTTTCGCCGTTGTGCCATTGCGCTGATGTGCCGTTTAATACCTATCCAGCCATCTGTATCTCCTGGCTGAGTCGCCGAATTTCAGGGCAACAGTTAATTCATGGGTTCCATATGTTATCTGCTGTATTTCCTGAAGGGTAAAATCGAAAGAGTATCCAAAGAAGATATTTTGATATTTAACGCCGGCACTTGCTATCATAGCCCCGCTTGTTCTGTAAGCCAGACCAGCCCAGAATGATTCATTATAAATATAAGTAAGATCTATATCAGCCTGGGGTTTAAGCTGCTCCGACATCATAAAAAGAAACGATGGCTCAAGCTGGGTATAGGTATTAATAGCAAAACTGTAAGAACCAAATAAATAGTAGTGCCTGTTCACTTTAATGTTTTTATAGGCCTCACTACCTATCTTTGCTGATGCTTCAAAAAGCTGGTCGGCTGAAAATCCTAGGTTATACCTGGCGTTAAGAAGATATATGCCGAATGATGCATCAGGGACAAATATACCTCGCCGAAGGTTACTGTTCAACCAGGGTTCATTTTCATCTTCAAAATTGATCTCCTCTTCATCGATCTTATAATGATAACCGGTGAATGCAAGTCCCATAGACAATTGTGTTGAATTCTGCAGCCACATGTGATATGAATATGAAAACTGGAAACCGGTCCTGTGAATTATCCCGTTCTTATCACTGAAGACATATCCTCCCAAACCTACTTTCCCATCATATTTAGGACGATATACTCT
>CAZTXH010000459.1:0-1825 GCA_964617415.1 uncultured Rikenellaceae bacterium
AATGAAATTAATTGTACTTTTGCGAGCCAAAATCATTTAAAAAACAAACAATTAGTTACTATGTTAAATCATTACGAAACCGTTTTCATTGCAACTCCCGTTTTGTCTGAGCAACAGATGAAGGAAGCGGTATTAAAATTCAAGAAGGTTATCACCGACAATAATGGTGAAATCGTTCATGAAGAAAACTGGGGCCTGAAGAAACTGGCCTATCCTATTCAGAAAAAATCAACAGGTTTCTACTATCTTATCGAATTCAAAGGGCCCGGAAGCCTTGTTGAATATCTTGAAGTTCAATACCGCCGTGATGAAAGGATCATCAGGTTCCTGACCTTCAGAATGGAAAAATTTGCGGTGGAATATGCCGAGAAAAAAAGGAAACAGAAAGAATCAGAACAAATCAAGGAGGAATAAGATATGGCACAGAACGAATCAGAAATCAGGTATTTAACTCCACCAACAGTAGAGGTAAAAAGAAAAAAATATTGTCGTTTTAAGAAAAACAGAATCAAGTATATCGATTACAAGGATCCTGAATTCCTTAAGAAGTTCCTCAACGATCAGGGTAAAATCTTACCTCGCAGAATAACCGGAACATCACTTAAATATCAGAGGAAAGTGGCAAAAGCTGTTAAAAGAGCACGCCATATTGCCCTTCTTCCTTATGTTACTGACCTTTTAAAATAAGGAGGAAAAACAATGGAAATAATTTTACTTCAGGATGTTAGTAAATTGGGACAAAAAGATGATCTGGTAACTGTGAAGGCAGGTTATGCGAGAAATTACCTTATACCTGCAGGCTTTGCTATTGCTGCCACTCCTTCAGCAAAGAAAATGCATGCTGAAAATCAGAAGCAACGGGCACATAAAGAAGAAAAAATCAAGGCTGCTGCACAGGAGACGGCTGAAAAAATGAGTGATCTGCAAATAGTATTAGGAGCAAAAACAAGTTCTTCAGGTAAAATATTCGGATCTGTAAATACTATCCAGATTGCTGAAGCACTCAAAGAAAAAGGATTCGATATCGATCGTAAAGATATCTCTCTCCCTGATGATCAGATAAAAGAGATAGGTAACTATAAAGCTACTGTTAGGCTACACAGGGAAGTAGATGTAGAGATAGGTTTTGAAATAAAGGCAGAATAGTCCTATTTCATAGCAACTGTCTCTATCTCAATCATTGCTCCCAAAGGAAGGTCTTTTACCGCAAAAGCTGCCCTTGCCGGAGGGTTCTCAATATAATATTGTGAATAAACCTCATTCATGGCTTTGAAGTCAGCTATATTACTTAAGTAACAGGTCGATTTTACAACCTCTGCAAGAGTATAACCTGCTTCCTGAAGAATTGCTTTAATATTCCTTAATACTTGATGTGTCTGGACAGTAATGTCTCCCTCCACCATTTTACCCGAAGCAGGATCCATAGCGATTTGCCCTGAAATAAATAAAGCTCCGTTTATTTCCACTGCCTGACTGTAAGGCCCCATAGCTGCCGGAGCTCTGTTGGTTCTGATAATCTTTTTCATCTTAAAAAATTTTAATAGTTGTCATGATAATCATATCGTCGTTCATATTTCAGATCAGACAATACGGTTGCCTTTACCCTTATAGTGAATGTCCACATTTTCATGTATCCGATTGGGATCCAGCTGAATCCCATTTCCCAGCAATGAAGGTCACGTGTGATATTTAACTGCGAGGTAGTGATCTTTTTTTGTTTGAAATCATAGCCTGATCTGTATACAACAGACATCCTGTCAGTGAGTTTTACATTTCCATTAACAGCAATAGTATGTGATACACCCGATTTTACTCCGGGTTGAGC
>CAZTXH010000460.1:0-1823 GCA_964617415.1 uncultured Rikenellaceae bacterium
CTGTACAAATGCCCCAAAGACCATTTCATCAAAAATGAATTTATCATACTTGCCTGTAATAAGATCAATGCCAAGCGGTTTGGATCGTGTCTTCATAACTTCCATGGTCTGAGGGAAAATATCCTCATCAACAAAGAATTTATTAGCACCTGCTTTCATCGCAGGTCTTGGCCGTGCGTTATACATCATTATCATTGCTTCGGCTGCTGCCGTGGCTTCATCGAGAAGTGAAGCATTAGCTATTTGCATACCTGTAAGCTCAATTACCATTGTCTGGAAATTCAAAAGAGCCTCAAGTCGTCCCTGTGATATTTCAGCCTGGTAAGGAGTATATGAAGTGTACCAGGTAGGATTCTCCAATACATTCCTGAGAATTACCGAAAGCAACGCAACCCCATAATACCCCTGTCCGATAAATGAACGGAATATTTTATTCTTTGTCCCAATTTTCCTGATATGATTCAGATAATCATATTCACTCATTGCTTCAGGCAAATTCAAAGATTCTGACAATCTTATCTTCTGTGGAATTGTCTTGTCAACTAACTGTTCTAAAGAATCCACACCAATTCTTTCAAACATTTTCGGCAATTCACTATCGCGTGGACCATTATGACGGTTTACATACTTATTTAGAGACATATAATTTATTATTTATTCGTTATGTTTTCTTCACTTATTATTTCTATCTACCTGAAGTATGGATTGTACTTCATTTCAAATTCAATGGTTGTTGTCTCTCCGTGGCCGGGATAAACAACAGTTTCGGGTGGTAAAGTAAATAACTCCCTTTTAATACTATCAATAAGAGTATTATGATCACCACCTGGGATATCGCTCCTGCCAACACTACCTGCAAAAAGGGCATCACCTGTAAATACAACTTTATTCTTTTCACTGTAAAAAGCCAGGCTTCCCGGAGCATGACCGGGAACATGCAATGCAAGAAGAGTCTCTGATCCAAATGATACCAGTTGTTTATCTGTAATATTACCGGCAGCCTCCGGTGGCTTCTCCATTGACAGTCCAAAAAACATTGCATATTGTTGTGCATTTTTCCTGTTTATCTCTTCATCGGGGTGACAAGAAGCTTTGAGATTATATTTTTCAAGTAATATTTTGTTACCAAATATATGATCGGGATGACAGTGTGTATTCAGCAGCAGAACAGGTTCAAGTTTTTTCCGTCTGATCAGATAATCAAGATCTTCAAATTCGCCTTCATCGTAGCAGCCGCAGTCGATTATGGCACATTTGCCTTCCATATCAGAAAGGATATATGTATTGACTTCTATAGGACAAAATACTAGTTTAGATATTTCCATAACAATACATTATCCGTCTACTTTTCCTTTAAGCATCGGCACAAAAGCAAAAAGACCATGAGAAGAATAATCAAAATCATCCTCTCCTGTTCTTTGAACCAGGGTCATAACCTGTGTTCCTCCTCCACCCAGGGGAACTACTAATCTGCCCCCAATTTTTAGTTGTTTAAGAAGTGTTTCAGGTATTTCTGAAACAGCTGCGGTAATAATTACTCCGTCATAGGGTCCATACAGGGGTTTACCTTCATACCCGTCGTCATAGAAAAATTCTGCTGAATAACCGAGAGACTCAAGCTTTAATTGTGCTTTAAGAAAAAGTTCCCTGAAACGTTCAATTGTATAAACCTTTGCTCCCATTTCTGCAAGTATTGCTGCCTGATAACCCGATCCGGTACCTATCTCCAGGATTTTATCTCTTTTTTTAACCTGAAGCAATGAGGTCTGGATGGCTACCGTATAGGGTTGAGAGATTGTCTGACCTGAGGATATGGGAAATGC
>CAZTXH010000461.1:0-1821 GCA_964617415.1 uncultured Rikenellaceae bacterium
CTCCAGAGGTTATTTGTTTGCAGGTCGGATCTGAATAGATCATATCCTCCTATATTCGTGTGTCCCTGTGAAGTAAAGAAGAGGGTTTTTCCGTTATTTATCAGAAAGGGCCTGTCTTCATTAAAGGGTGTATTTATCTCAGGACCAAGATTTACAGGAGTTCCCCAATCTTCCCCTGTTTTCCTTGCCATATACAAGTCAAGTCCTCCAAAACCACCCGGGCGATCAGAAGAAAAAATTAGAATATCTCCCTTTTCGGAAACAAATCCATGTGATTCCCAATATTTTGTATTTATCGATTTTAACGGAATACTTTTTCTCCATCTTACTCCATCATATAAACAGGTATAAAGGTCGCTGTCGAAATTATCATCCTTTGACAGGTATAGCATTTTCCCATCGGATGAGAGACACGATATATACATATCACCGTCGGTTTCAAGTTCAGGGGTGATATTAACTGGAACACTCCATTTCCCGTCAATAAGTCTTGTGAGCATAATTGCATCATAGAATTTCATAGATACCATGTAGGCGAATGTCATACCATCAGCGGAGATCAGTGGATTAAAATTTGATTTTTCATCATTTATTAATTCCCCCATGTTTTCCTCTGTGTAAGATACTGGTGTTGCAATGAGTTCTTTAGCAGTTTCGCATATTTTAATCTGATGATTGATGAAATCAATGTTTTCCTTGTCATCGGGAAGGAGTGTCTCCGAAAACCTCATTAATGCTTCTTTGGCCTTATCGAACTGGTAATTGATTCTGTAGGCCAGGGCCAGGTCGTATAATGCATTATAGGGTGCCGATGTCTGGGTTATTGTTCCTTCCTTATGTTTTACTGACATATTTCTTACAGCAGCTTCCAGATATTCAACTGACATATTCTTTTGCCCTGCAATGTTAATATTGCATACACCAATTCTGTAAGCGAGATTTGCACTTTCAGGCAGTTTTTCATAAAGCTGAAGGTAATATGACAGAGCGTCCTGGTATTCACCTATAACAAAAAAGTATTCGGCCTCAAGAAATATATCCTGCAGAGGCTTCATTTCCTGGGCATGAACCGAACAAAGCAAAGTCAATGAAACTGAGAGGGCAAGAATCCTTTTAGTCATGACTATTGGTTTATGTCACAAATTTAATAAAAATCAGGAATGAAAAAACAATAAGATATTAAGGTGCATCAGCACAATAAAATAATGTATGAAAATAGGAATATAATGATGTTTAGGATTCTATTTCCGATTCATTCTTTTTATCTTTCCTCCTTTTCAGGAACCATATCAGGAAGAATAGTGCTCCTGCACCAAGAATAAGCCAGAGTATCCACCATTTAAACTCTTTTTCGATGATGCCGGAACTGATTATCTCTTCAGGAATATCTTTTGAGGCTGCCAGATCTGCTATTGCCTTGAAGATTGTTATTTCCGGTATCAGATGATCTTTATTCCTAAGAATAAACAGGATAAGATCTTCAGGGGTTTTTATATTTTCTTTTTCAAGGTCGATTGAATTAAGCCAGGAAAGGAAAGGTTCCTCTGCAGCTGAAGCAAGATCTTTAAGGTATTGTTCAATATCAGTTTCCGGGAAACAGCTTATTACAGTAAATACTTTCGCTAAATCTTCATCTGTTAGTCCCCTGTTTAGAGATTCATTATAGAGAGACTGCATCCATAAACCAGCATCATTGATTCCTTTTTCTTCCGTAGGATCAATAGCATCTCTAAGGATTTTTCCTGTTTCAGTTTCTGCATTTATTGCCAGCAGTTTCTCTCTTCCCTGTGAAATTGTTATGCCAGGAGCTTCCAGTATACC
>CAZTXH010000462.1:0-1802 GCA_964617415.1 uncultured Rikenellaceae bacterium
CTTCAGAGTTGGTGGCATAAGCCCTGATATAATAAAGTGTGTTAGGTGAAAGCCCCGTAAGATTACTTGTAAAGCTGCCTGTTCCTGACCCGTTTAATGTTGTATCACTTTCTATCGTCGGGTTTTCAGAGGTACTCCAGCAAACTCCTCTTGCTGTAACTTCAGAGCCTCCATCATCTGTAATATTACCACCAGATGAAGCAGTTGAAATTGTTATTGAGGAAACAGCGGTAGTTGTCAGGGTTGGAATTACAATGGGAGGATCTGATGTGGTAAAACTCACCTGTTGACCGTATGAAGTCCCTTCCGAATTGGTTGCATAAGCACGAACATAATAAAGTGTGCTGGCTTCAAGCTCGGTTAAACTACTTACAAAACTTCCGGTTCCATCACCATTGATGGTTATACTATCAGCAATTGTTGGATTTTCGGAAGTGCTCCAGCATACTCCCCTGGCTGTTACCGAAGCATTACCATCACTTGTGATGTTACCTCCTGAAGTGGCACTATTATGAGTGATTGAAGAAATATCAGAGGTTGTTATTTCCGGTACAGAATAGACTATTTCCAGGGTTGTTGCATTTGCTGTATTGGAAAATTCAGAATTTCCAGCCGTATTGAAAGCATAAATCCTGAAATAATATGTTGTTGAGGCCGTAAGTCCCTCGTTTTTATATGATTTAGTGTCTTTTGGAACGGATGATACTTTTTTCCATCCTGAACTCTCACTGGGAGAACGTTCTACAACGAAACCGGTCTCATTTGCAGAATTATCATTCCAACTTAGGTCGATCTCAGTCTGGGAAACCACTGATAATTTCAGGTTTGTCGGTTTCTCAGGATTTAAGGGTTCTTTTTTGCAATTGAATATTAATAATATTGCTGCAATAAAGAGTAACTTAAGGAGGCTTTTCATATTCATGATTAATCGGCTTTGTTTTTAGGCTATGAAAAAATAATAAAAATATCATCTGCACACAAGATATGAAATGTTTTTTTGACTAACAGATGAATTATTGGGATAGATCGACAGTTTAATTACATTTAATATTTTCTGAAGGCTTTAGTTTATTCTAAATAAAAATCTTGCTTCTGATATTTCAGGATAATATTTATTTCATTAGTTATCGCATTAAAAGACTGGTTTTTATAAGCATGCAATTTACTGGAATAATTAAACAATATTATAAAAGTATTGCAGAAGTAAGGTTTATATTTGGAATAAGATAAATATTTAACTCTGTTATATGTTATTTTAATCTTTTTTTTATCTTAAATCCCTAAAACCACAAAGATTATGGAGCCATTGCTTTTTATAATAATTGCGTTAATACTTGGGACAATAACGAGGCATTTACTCAAGAAGATGCCTGTTCCCTATACCGTATTGCTGGTTGTGATAGGAGTCATCCTTGGTGTAATATCAAGATATCATGTGTCTTCAAAATCAGTATTTACCGTAATGCTTGATTCAATTTCGTGGGCAGGATCCATTGATCCGCATGTGATATTCTTCATATTTCTACCCACTTTAATCTTTGAGGCAGCATTTGGTATGGATTGGCATACTTTCCGGAAAACATCTGTTAATGCCACTCTGCTTGCGGGACCGGGTATTATTATAACATTAGGAATCACTGCTGTGTTCCTGATGGGATTAAAAGGTTTAAATATTGGATTGTCCGAGTGGACTTGGCCTATAGCCTTTATGTTTGGTGCTCTTATTTCAGCTTCTGATCCTGTTGCAGTGGTTGCCATATTGAAGGAAATGGGGGCAAGTAAAAAACTCTCAACATTAATAG
>CAZTXH010000463.1:0-1795 GCA_964617415.1 uncultured Rikenellaceae bacterium
TTAAGTAAACTTATTTAAAAAATTCTAGCTTATGTTTTTTCAAACATAATACCTCCGTGGTAAAAAAAGAAAATAAAAAAAAGACTCATTGTATTACCATCAGGGATATGTATATAAGGAACTTATTATCATTTATTTGCATTCTGTTATTTACCTTTACATTAAATGCCCAGAATGTGGAGGTTACAATTACCGGGATCAGGTCGGAGAAGGGACAGATAGCTATTGGGGTTTTCAAGGATGATGAGACATTTCAGGATGAAGATGCATTCCTGGATAAGCAATTTGTCAAGAATAACATAACAGATGGCAGGATGACTGTTAAATTCAGTCTTGAACCGGGTATATACGGTCTCTCCCTGCTGGATGACGAAAACAGTAACGGTAAAATGGAATATAATTTCCTCCATATACCAAAAGAGGGATTTGGATTCTCGGATTATTATCATACAGGTATCACAAAACCGAGATTTGATGCATTCAAGTTCAATCTTGAGAAAGATCAGACGAAGAGAATAACTATCAGGGTTAGGTATATGTGAGGCACGGGGCACGGGGCTCGGAACAGGTTTTTTTTAAGCCGCTTGCCGCAAGCCGCACACCGCACACCGAATTTTTGGTACACCTTTTGTTATTGTACTAAATGAAGAGACGATTCTTCCAAAAACTTACGACAATGAAAAAATTAATTATTACATCGGTTCTCGCAGTCCTGGTCGCATTTGGGACCACAGGTCTGGCTCAGGATTATCCTGATGAATACCTGGGACTGCCGGGAGATAATCTTAATCTTTACGCAGTGTTGAAATTGTTCCAGGAATCTGAAACACTCGAAGGTTTTGAGAGGAGCCTGAATGATGAAAATTCCAGGATCAATAACCTCGACCTCAACGGCGACAATTATGTTGATTATTTAACCGTAAATGATTATGTCGACGGCGATGTTCATACAATAGTATTAAGGGCCGTCCTTAATAAGGATGAATATCAGGATGTGGCAGTATTTACTGTGCAGAAATTCTCCGACGGATCTGTACAGATACAGCTTGTCGGCGATGAAGCACTTTACGGCAACAACTATATTATTGAACCTTATTATGAAGAGACACCAAATCCCGGATATATTGATAAACCTGCCACAGTTAATGTAACTGTTGTAAGGACAACACCATACCAGGTTGCAACATGGCCAGTGATAAGATTCATCTATCTCCCGAATTATGTTGTTTGGCGCTCATCATGGTACTGGGGTTTCTACCCGAGATACTGGAGACCATGGCATGCCTACTACTGGCACTACTACTACGGTTACCATTATCACTGGTACCACCATTATTACAGGCATTACCGTCACTGGCGATATCATCGTTATCCAGGATATAACACCTTCTATTTCACTAAAATAAGGATACATTCGCCGAAAGTGATTATCAAAATAAATGAGGGTAATTACAGAGCTACCTATTCTCGTCCCGACCGGAGAAGGGATGGTGAGGCACTCTATACGAAGCTGCATCCTTCACATAGTAAGAGGACTGCGGAAGATAATACCCTTGCAAAAAGGCAGAATGAAGAGAGGCGATCTGCATCACAAGCAGTACGTGACAGACAAGCAACAGGTACGACTACCGGTACCCCCAGGAGAACAACAACTACAGTAAACAAAAGATCAGATACAAAAGCTGAAACAACACGCAGGGCAAGCGGTACATCTACCAACAGAACAGTTGAAAAATCTGAACCGGTAAAGAGTAGTGAAACAACAAGAAGGAAAACTGTTACAACGACAACCAGG
>CAZTXH010000464.1:0-1794 GCA_964617415.1 uncultured Rikenellaceae bacterium
CTGATTTATTTTCTTTCTCCATTATGCCTGTGGGAATACCACGTCCATCATCCGATATGGTGATTGAACCATCTTCATTGATAGCAATCTCTATTTTAGTACAATAACCAGCAAGAGCCTCATCAATAGAATTATCAATAACCTCATAAACAAGATGATGTAAACCTTTTAATCCAATATCTCCAATATACATTGCAGGTCTTTTCCTTACCGCTTCCAGACCTTCCAGCACCTGAATACTCTTTGCTGAATAACCTTCCCGCAATTTCTTATCTTTTTCGTTCATTTATCATTTTTTTTCAGATCGATCATATTATACATACACTTAAGAAATAACTATTTTTCTCCAGCAAAACTGACTTTAAAAATTCTTTTCGGGGAAATATTTTTAACATGCGCCAGCAACTAAAATATACCTCTCGTCATGTATCGTAAATAACTGATCCCATGTAATTTAATTAACTTCGTAAATATAGTGATTTTAAACCACTTTTTTTATTTAAATAATGTTAAAATTATGCACAATTTTATTTAGAAATTAACAGTCGGGAAATGGCTTAGAGGTACAAAGGCACAATGCTATGTCAGCCGAAGCTGACTGAAAGGAAGCGAAGGTTGGGCGTAATGGTTTATTGGTTACAGGCTATATGTAAAGCCTATGAGACCTATAAATCTTTGGGATGGATAATAGGCCCATTCATAATACCGGTTAAATGAGATATTGTTGAGTTTAAGCCAGAAAGAGAGTATTTTAGTATACCTGTATTCTATACCAAGGTTAAGGTTTACATGTACCGGTTCTTCAGATTTTATCTGAGGCAATACAGAAACAGGATTAATGTCAGTCACGAGAAGATTCCTCTTACCAAGGGTAGTTACATTGAGGATAGCAATGATCTTATTCCGCAGATTATATTTAATTCCAACAGTGCCATCCCAGTCAGGCTTGTTCCACGGAAATTCAGTAACCGAAAGTGTATACTTATACCAGTTAGCATTTAAACTAAAAGTCACCTGATCCTTTATCCTACCGGTCATTTCGCCATGTATCTGTAGTAATTCCTCATCATCACTCAACGGGACAAAGTAATTTCCCATTAGTGCTGTGGAACCCGGTAGTGGTGAAGGCAAATATACCCGGTTGGAGAAAAACAGCATATCATTTATAAATGAATAAGAAGCTGAGATAAGGTAAATCCCTCCTATCCCGTTATTGCCATTAAGTCCTGCAGAAACCATAAGCGGATAACTTGTATTCTTAAGGGTAAACAGAGTACCATCGTTAACAATAAAAGGATTCTGATCAATGATACTTTGAGGATTATTTACTTCAAGCTTCCCGTTTAGAGCGGCAAAGAAACTGATATATTCGGGGACAATGTTAAATCCAAATCTTACATCAGGATAAAAATGTAACTGTGGAGAGTTTGAAGTATCTTTATCAAGAAGTAATTGAATACCAGCCTTGAAATTCCATTGCTGAGTACTTTTGTTAATGAACGGACTCAGAGCAGCAATATATTTTGACCCTTTGAAAATAGTATCTGAAGGGCGGTAAAAATCGAATTCCAGTACTGTACCTGCATAAAAACCTTTAAGCATTGTTGCCATGGTTCCTTTAAATCCGGTATGATGCTGGTAAAGATCCGTTGTATTCAGCAAGAAATCATAATTTACATCGAGATACCAGGAAAAATCTGTTGAATCGAGATTGATTGATGCAAATGACAGATTCGCACCAGGATTATAATAATTTAGTCTAATATCATTCTTATCAGGTGTATATGTCAAGCC
>CAZTXH010000465.1:0-315 GCA_964617415.1 uncultured Rikenellaceae bacterium
ATACAGGGGTTGAGGCTGTCGAAGAGTCTGGTGGAGACGGGGGAGAGTCGAACTCCCCGTCCGAAGATTATAACCTCCCCGGCCTGTTAATGCAAATGCTCGACCGGCTAACAGAACTGGGAGAAACTGCGGCAAAGATAAAAAGGCTAGTAACCGTATGATTTGCCTAGATCTTCGATGCTATTATTAAACTTTTAGTTTAAGGGTTCAATGCAATTTGTTGGCCTCAACAAGATTTCAGTATTTTGATAGAGTAACTTTCGGAGCACCTGACTTTTAATCAGGGTGTCGCAGGTTCGAGACCTGCACGGCCTA
>CAZTXH010000465.1:325-1781 GCA_964617415.1 uncultured Rikenellaceae bacterium
GAAAAAATCTTTGTGGCGCATTGCTTTCCTTACGATGTATTACTCGTGTTTGTTTCCAGCCACTTTGATCTGCCCCCTTTTATGAGATTATAACTGGTATCGTTTTAGGGAGGCAGGTCATATTGAGCGAACATAGTTGTGGAATGTAACAAAAAAGTATTTTGTTGGATTAGCAGAATTTATTTTGCATTATATGGAAAGACATACTATTTTATGATACTATAATATTACAAAATTAACCGAATTCATCCGAAAACAATAAAATTAATGAGCACCTGATTAGGTAAAAAAGGAGGGGCCAATGTCTGAAATTAGCCTCAACCTTGTACGCCTGACAGAAAGTTATGCGATCTGTTTGAGTACGGAAGGAAAAAGCCGTAAGACCATCGAATGGTATACCGCCAACTTAAACCGTTTTGCCCGGTTTCTTGAAGATAATCGATTACCCATATGTGTAAACGAGATAGGTATTGTTGAAGCCCGTTTATTTATCTCCCATCTTCAAACGAGAGTAAAGAGATGGGAAAACCATTACAATATCAAAGACGATAAGCCACTGTCAGCCTTCTCGGTGCAGGGATATGCCAGGACGATAAAGGCATTCTGGTCATGGCTCCTTGACGAAAGCTATATTTCACGAAATACCATGGCCGGTTTGAAACTTCCCAAGACACCCAGAAAGATAATCAGCACATTCTCGCAGGAAGAGATCCAGAAACTATTGGCCGGCACAGATAAGAAGAGCTCCAAAGGTTTCCGTAACTTCACCATGATCCTGCTGCTACTGGATACCGGTATAAGATTATCCGAACTGATAGGGCTGCAAATAAACGATGTAGATTTCCTGCAATCCTGCCTGGTGATCAATGGTAAAGGCAATAAGGAACGAGTGGTCCCGTTTGGTACCCAGGTAAGGCGTATTCTCAGGCGCTATATCATGCATTTCAGGCCTGAACCTGACTCTCCCAGGACAGGCGAGGTCTTTCTTACGGATGAAGGACTTCCCCTAAAACCTCGGGCGGTTCAGTCCATGCTCATACGCCTTGGTAAGAAAGCAAGACTATCAGGGACGAGGCTTAATCCCCACCGCTTTCGTCACACTTTTGCCAAGAATTACCTGATGAACGGCGGAGATATTTTCTCCCTGCAGAAGATACTGGGACACACCAGCCTGGAAGTAGTCAAGATCTATGTCAATCTCGTAACCAGTGATATCCTGCAGCAGCACCGCAAGTATTCACCCGTAGATAATGCAATGTCGGGAAATTTAAAAAGAATTTGATCTTTATCTAATATCTGATATAATATTTTCAAAATATCATTAAGAGGAGGTAGGCTAGAAACAATTCCATAACAATCAATCAATACTATTGAACCAAAGGCGACTCGAAGCCGAAAACGGATAGGGGCGCGTAATGGCATAAACCTGGTAAAGCCGAAAACGGATAGTCAGGGT
>CAZTXH010000466.1:0-1773 GCA_964617415.1 uncultured Rikenellaceae bacterium
GTAAAAAGGACCAGATTTCTATCAATATCGTAACTCTTTATTTCATTTGTGTTTACAGGGTTTACCCGGCTTATGGACTGGCCCTGGGGTATAATATAAATGTATCCATCAGGTCCTTCAAGGATTTCACTTATTTCTCTTGTATTTGATAGCTCAAGCTTTTTTAGTAGATTATTTTCTGTGTAAAATATTGTTCCATCATTGCAACCAAACCATAGTGTTCCGTTCCTGTCTTTCAGACTTGTTGTCGGATAACGTCCCACAGCAGAATCAGGAAATATAACACTGTAAAAATTGAATCCGTCGAATTTAGCCAGCCCCTGGCCTGTACCTACCCATAGATAACCGTTATCATCCTGGTTAATAGTATACACGAAGGAATTTGGGATATCACTTTCAACTCCATAGTTCTTGAAGCTATATGTCTGCCCGTTGATCAGGGATGAAAAGAGTAAAAAGAATCCTATGGTAATTGATATTTCCCTCTGTGATCTTACCCTCATACTGGTTTCAGTTTTTATTTAGGCTTAACTTTTCTGACCCCTATTACTGCTTGATAAACAGGAACTCCACCAATCGGAGAGCTGAAAAACTGCAGAGCATCACCTCTCTGGTTTTCAAGTGTAACCACTACATTATTGTTTTTAACCAGTTCTCCCTGTCCCTTATAAAACTGGAAATCGAGTGAGGATCCTACTTCAGGCTGTTCAATAGGTATTCTGAATTCAGCCCAGTCGTCTTCATCGGAAATAGGTGCGTCAACGCCCTGTTTATATCTTGATACAACCAGGATATGGCCATCACTATCCCAGTCGAAATTTCTCATTCTTATATAAATCACACCTGTATCAACATATGGGTAAATATGTGCAACACTTTTAAAATCGTTCCACATTCTGAAAGTATATTCATAAGTGAAGGCATTGGCTCCTTCAATCGGTATGTTGTTATCGGGATCACGGCTCAAAAAATAACGGTAAAGGTTGCCGTCATCTCCGCTTATTCCTTCACATACTAATTTAAATATATATGAATTCCACTTGGTATTGAAATCACCTGCTGTCGGGTTAAAAGGACCGAATGTAAAATATTTGTTATCATACCGTGGCTCTCCGCCAAAAACCCTGGATGCCAGCAAGTTGCCGCCTTTATAGCCAGGCATGTTATTTAATCCTTTTGATTCTTCATGCTTATCCGGATCGACCCCCTGTCCCCCATAAACAGAGAAGAGACTTCTTGTATTAAAATCGCCTTGTATTTCATCATGTTCTCCACCTGTATCCGGATCAAATACTCTTATATAAAACTGCTGACTATAATCTTTTGGTATTGCAAAAAAGAAAACCTGGTAGAAATCATCATCACCCCATGAGGTTTCACCTTCTTTACCGAAAGTTACAAGAAATGTGATATTCTCATCTCTGCCAGGCACCTCCTGTCCGTAAATTTCAGTTATTTGAAACAGGACTGAGAAGCTGAGAGATAATATTACCGTATATATAATTTTATTCAATTTCATTAAATCGCAAAATAATCATTTTCATTTTCAGGGTTGCCCTGTTATTGTAATATTTTTACAAATACACCCTTCCCTGACAACTCCGCCCGGATCAGGTTCAGTTGATACTATCAGCTGAATATTATAAGTTCCGGGTCTAAGATATACTTTATCAACTTCCTTGCCAACAGCTATTGTCTCATCATCAAAATTCCAGTAATACCTGTCGATATTCCATCCTGGCAGTTTTGTCTCTTCTGCACTAAACCTTATTC
>CAZTXH010000467.1:0-1771 GCA_964617415.1 uncultured Rikenellaceae bacterium
ACACAGCAAACACTCTGCTCCTGTACATCTATCCTGATCAAGCACCATATGAAGAAGTTTCTTATCATAGTACACAGCAGGTCTATCAAGGGGACAAGCTTTTTCACACTCCCTTTCCTCATCCTGGCATTGACTGCACGTTACCTGAATACTCTTAGATAAAGGAAGTAAATATTTTCTTATTTGTATTCTGGCAAGGTCCTTATTTATTACTTTGTGATGCTGAATGGAGCAAACCATCTGGCATATTTCACAACCTATGCATTTCATCTCATCGCACTCAATGAAAGCCCCTCCTGCCGGATAAGGATAGTTTTCTTTGCCCCAACCTTGTGCTTTTGATTCAACTATATTCTCTTTTGTTCGTTCTTCCGGCATATTAATGTACAACCTCCTTAATAAAACATTACCATTTCGCTGAATACCTGTTTCTTAAGTAAATTACCGGTATAAATTAACGTAGTAAAATCAGAGATAAAGTTCACGCTTAACCATCTTGTTTTATTTATTAAATAATCAGCCCCCGGACACAAGAAATAGTATTGATAACTCATCCCCGCTGTTTACCTGCCTATTTAATTCTTCAGGATAGGTGCTGCTACCATTAATATAGACATCAATGTTCCCCAATAACCTGCCATCTTCATCAAATAATTTCTCTTTGACATCAGGATAATACCCAACAAAATCTTTAAGACACTCACCAACGGTGTTTCCATTCACCTTAACAGACTTTTCATCATTTGTAAGATGCTTTAGAAATGGAGGAATAAGTAAATTTACACTCATATCTTAATCCTTAAAAAACCGAGTAAATTGTTATTCCTAAATCAGCTATCGATATTTAGTTAGGAATTACAGGAAGCTAATTGCGAGTCCTTTATTTACTGTTTCCAAGTTCCTCGTCTTCAACAACCAGTATCCTGGGTTCCATTATTCATTCCCTTTCTAACATTGGAGATTATTACTACAACTTTTTCTCACTTAAATACTTATTAATCATAATTAGTAGTTCACGAATATCAATTGGCTTACTCATATAATCGTCAGCACCGCTTTGCAGTACCTTTTCTTTGTCGTGGCTCATAGCGTGGGCAGTCAGGGCAATAATCGGGATTTCTTTAGTGGCTTGATTATTCTTTATGGATTTTGTCGCTGCATAACCATCCATAACAGGCATCATAATATCCATCAGGATTAGGTCCGGTTTCTCAGCGATAGCTATGTCAACTCCCTGTTTGCCATCGTATGCTTCGAGCACCTTGTATCCCTGTGCCAACAGCAAATCACTAACCAACTTCATATTCATAGGCTCATCTTCAACTACCAGTATTACCTTACCCATGGATTCCTCCTCATATTTAGCGACCCAAAGATTTTCACAATTATCCTTTACTCTGCTTCCGCTCTCTTTTTGCAATTGGTAAGGTGAAGATAAAACGGCTTCCCTTCCCCAAGCCCTCACTCTCCACCCATATTTTGCCACCATGCATTTCAACCAGGTGTCTAGTAAGGGACAGCCCCAATCCGGTACCAGGTGTTTTATCCTGAGTACTACCCGCTACCTGGTAAAAAGTCTCAAAGACTTTCTCCAGATTATCTGAAGCGATGCCGATGCCTGAATCTGTAACACTCACGATGAGTTCATCCTCTTTCTTCTTACCAACCACCTTTATCGATCCTCCATCAAGTGTAAAT
Organism: uncultured Rikenellaceae bacterium; assembly: GCA_964617415.1. Lineage (GTDB taxonomy): Bacteria > Bacteroidota > Bacteroidia > Bacteroidales > VadinHA17 > LD21. The sequence goes on from CAZTXH010000467.1 coordinate 1,699, forward strand.
TTAGCTGCATTGGATAATAGATTGAACATCACCTGCTTTAACTTCCGCTTATCTGCTGTTATCTCAAGAACGT
>CAZTXH010000468.1:0-1767 GCA_964617415.1 uncultured Rikenellaceae bacterium
GTCTTAGAGATGTTAGATCGTTTTGTATGGCCTCAATATCAGCATAAAATGGCATCCAGCTGTGGATGCCGAAAAGATGCTTCCACTTCCTGTAAGGTTCCGGTGTATAATTAGTGGCCGGGTCAATCTCTTTATCAATACCGGGCTTTTCAAACCTGTCGATAAGATATGTTGAAGGACCAGGAACAGGTTTATTGATCTCTTCTGCTTCACCGAGGGAAGTAACACATATTTTGTTCCCTGTTGAGGTGTTATTGCTGAAATAGACCCTGTCACCTGTAATATTCATATCAGTTGCACCAAATTTTGAATGAGTAACTGCCGATAACCTGGCATCTCCATCGAGAAGATAGATATTATCGGTACCTGATACTGAGCTTGCATAAAACAAAGAATCATTTCTCAGAAAAGCTGAATGAATATCTACATTACTTTCATCAATAAGATTTTTCCACTCCTCACTTTTAGTATCCCAGACCAATACACCTTCACCCTCTTGTGTTAATGATACGAATGTAATTTTTTCTCCGTCTCCCGACCATTGAGGACGTTGTAAGAAAGCATTCCCCGGAGCAGGAATAGTGTTAAGTACAGATCCATCATCAGGATTTATAATTACAAGATAATTCCTGTTGTCTTCAGTGTTTTCGGTGGCAGCTATTAGCATGCCGTCAGGAGAAACAGATGCTGATAAATACCTCGACCTGTAGGTTAGCTGGAGGATTCTTTTAGTCTTTATATTAAAGGTTTTTATTACTGAATAATTTCTGTTTGCCCACCTGGGGTCAGTTAATAATTCTACCCATACAATATTCCCGTTACTATAGGAAATAACCCAGGGGTAAAAATTCCCGGGAACAAACAGTTTTTTACCATTTTTTTGCGATGGTCTGATAAGTACAAAAGAAACAGGATCAGCCAGTGATGTTTTTACAGCGATTAATGAATCTTTACCTGCATAAACTGCAGAATAATAACTTTCATAATCGTTTCTTTTATTTGGATTTATCGGATCATAGTCTATGACATTGCTCTTTTCAAGATCCAGTCTCCAGATTCTTCCAAGCGAATCGAATGTCTGGGTAAAGAGTCTTTTTTTGGTAAGTCTGGCATTTCTTCTAAGACTGATGTTGACAGGGTTGAGAGTAAAAGGCTGGTTGGCAGTAAATTCACGTACATTGTACCAGATACTGGTGTCATTATTCAATAAAGCCCATACATACATTTGATATCCATACTGGTAATAATCTGGGGTATAATCTTTATACGATCCGTTAAGCATTTTGTCATATTTATACATTTTACCGTTTTCAACAGATATTGCCTTCAGGAAATTCAGGAATCCGGGGTTTCTACCCCTGCCTGATTCAGTAAATAATGATTCATTAAAAACGGCTTCTCCTTCCATATACCAGAGAGGTAGAAAAGCAGTAACAGCACCGGGAAACTGCTGTCCGAAAAAATATGACATAAATTTTGAGAATCCTTTATTGAGAGACTGCATCTGCATTACATGTGTCAGTTCATGCAGTGCCAGCTCTCTTTTATTATCGAGCGGAATGCTGTTTTGCCCCGGAGTGGGATATATCTCCATTCGTTTTGGTGCCAAAGCCACATAACCATTTGCCTGAGTAGTATGATTATGTATAATAACAGGGATATTAAGTGTCTTTTCGGGAAAGAATGAGCAGATTTCTGAATAGGCCTTTTCAAGTTCTTTTGCAAACTGAATGCCACCTTTTCCATATGTTTTGGGGTAGATTACAT
>CAZTXH010000469.1:0-1766 GCA_964617415.1 uncultured Rikenellaceae bacterium
GGTTCAACCCTGGTTGAAACAGTTGACCTGTACATCAAAGGATTAAAAGTTGGTGACGCAGCCCAGACAACAGCTGCGATAGGTGCTGACTATGAGTTATTTCCTGGATTCTGGGTGAGTGGTGATTTCAACTATTGTGCAGATCTGTATGCCAGTTTTGATGTGCTTTCCCGTGGTGATTCAGAAGATGAAGGCCGTCAGGCTTTGGAAATGCCGGATTTCGGGTTATTTGACTTTGGATTCCGCTATAGTTTCCCAGTTGGAAATCTTAAAGCCATGTTGAATGCCAGGCTTCAAAACGCTTTTGACACCGAATATATACCTGACGCCCTGGATGCTGAGACCATTGAAAACGCATTGGTGTACTATGGATTTGGCAGAACATGGGTAATGGGGATAAAATTTAATTTTTAATCAAAGAAGTATATACGATCATGAAAAATATATTCTTTAAGTTATTCACAATTGTTGCAGTAATTACCCTGGTAATTGCCTGTGACCCGATGGAGGAAATCTATTCCGAAATGGATAAGAATCCCACTGCCATAACATCAGATCTTGTATTAACGCTTACGGATGATGATTATGAGCTTTCGGGTATTGAGAGTGCGGCTAAATATAAGAACTTCTCCAGTATCGATGATGCTAAAGAAGGAATACCGAATATTCTGGCCGAAAAATACCCCCAGTTGGGTAAAACATCCAGTGCACTTGTATATTATGATCTGTACCAGGGATCAGTAAAGTTCCTTTATGATGACTATGAAGCGGATTATGCCGGGGGTGTTGTTACCAATCCCATTCCCAAATATACGGTACAGCAATCAGATTATGATGAAATTCTGGGCACACCCAATTATGGGAATTTCGATAACATGGATGATTTAAATGCTTTCCTGAACTGGAAATATCCCAGTGCAGGGGACAATGAAGGGGTATTGTTAACGTATGCATGGTACCCGACTCCGGAAGGTGGGAATCCAACCAGCAATACGTTTACAAAACATTATGGTGTATGGTATATTCATCGTGTTTTAAGCGCTGAAGATGGTGATTATGAATATATGTTGCGTGGTACAAGGAATTATTTCAGCAGTACATCAGATGCAGAAGAGAAAATCCCGGTATGGCTGAAGCCACAATTTCCATATGCAAAAACAGGAGATCGCTATCTTGTTCAATACCTGTTCAGGGATTATGATGACGTTGATGACAATGGATATGCAAAGGAAAAACCCATGGTGGTTTTATCAGAATTCGATGGAGTTGAATGGGCGCTGGTTACATCGTTAACACAAATGTCACTTCAACTTGGTCACAACGGCACGGTCTGGGAGCCGGATAATACTATCAAATATTCTCTTACCAGTGCTGATTACGCGGATATTGCTGCAGCCTATGCGCATATCAATCCAGCCGGTTCATCCTCGATGTCCACATATGGTAATTATGATCTTGCTCTTTGGTCAACGGCTCAGATACAGGAGTCGATTGGGAACCAGTTACTTGAAGTTTTCCCAAGTGCGGCGGAAGGTCAGAAGTACCTGGTGTCCTATAAATACTATAGCGGGGGAACAGGAACGAGTACCGTTCACCTGATACTGACAGGAGGTGTGTATGTGCCTGTTGAATAATGAAAAATAAAATGTTCATCAGAGGGGAAGTGAATGCTTCCCCTTTTTTATGCTCAAATCTATTTATCCTTTTATCTTCCCTCCCAATGCCGTAATAAAAATACCGGTAAGGTTTAGGAAAGTGTAATCTAA
>CAZTXH010000470.1:0-1145 GCA_964617415.1 uncultured Rikenellaceae bacterium
GGCCTGGGAATGTTTGATAAAGAGTGTATCATCACCTACGCATAAACCCAGCAGAATATTGAGTTCACAGCCTTTGCCGTTGAGCACGGTGGCCTGGCCGATGGGGTTACACATGGGCTGCCGCTTCCCGGGGAATCTCTTGTCCTCTTCAGGTAGTCCAACATCCTCAGAGGTTAAGGCGCCGCACATACAGCAGGCTGATATCCCATCAAATCCTTCATTTATTAGAAGATTAGTCAATAGTTCCGCCTCTTTAGATAATCCGACGCAAAAGGCCAGCCCCAGTTTTTGGTAGCCCCTGAGTTTGGCGTAAAGTACGGTCTCCTCAATCCGGGTAAGCTTACCATAATCCTTCCAAGTGCGGGCCACATCTTGGGCCATTTCCCGATTTTCAGGTTCTTGGAGCTTGGTTTTTGATTCTTTTATATACTCGGTCCTGGTTATGGTTGGACAGAAATCCGGGGCCTGGCTCAAGTTACCACGATAACACCCTTTGGTTTCACAATAACTGCATAGAATTTTTTCTTCTGTCATAACTGCTCCTTTTAATACACAAATTAATACGCAAAGCTTCACCTGGGAGAGATAGCGACCACAGAGATATGATTTGTTGGGATGTGTGGTAGCGGCTCACGTTATCAGATACAAATTGAAAGCTTAACTATAGAGTGTTATCTTGTCAAAGAAAAAACAATAACTCAGGACTCTTGGTGTCTGTGGCAAAATGGTTCTTTTTACACTTGACCATGACTAGTCATCCCTGAAAAATAGGGTTAAATTTTGATTTATTTGTAAAAATAGTATAATTTTACTTGTCTGAAATACTGAGGAACACTATATTTCCCCTTGTCCTCGTTACCAAGTTGCACTTGGTAATGTCCCTCTGCTGTGGGGAGCCAAGCTCCCCGTGAAACATGCGTTCCCAGGTGCAACCTGGGAACGAGATTAAAGAAAATCGGATTCTGTACTGGAAAAGAGTCAAACGAAGACCTGACCCCATTTCCTGTTGGGGCTTGGTTCAATCATTGCGGGCCGTTTGAGAATGAGGAAACAAAGCAATGGCATTAAGAGAAGAATTAATAAAACAAGGTAACTGGCTTTTCAGGTGGCGTAGCTATCTCCCTCTGGTTACAATAGTAATCGTA
>CAZTXH010000470.1:1155-1765 GCA_964617415.1 uncultured Rikenellaceae bacterium
GCATTATTTCGAATATCCCGGTCACAGTGAGAAATGGGATGATATATGGGAATTAATCTGCTTGTTTATATCATTTTCAGGTGTCGGAATACGTTTTTTCACAGTCGGTTATACGCCGAAAGGAACATCAGGGACAAACACACGGAAGCAGATAGCGGATACTTTGAATACTACGGGAATGTATTCGACGGTAAGACACCCCTTATATTTAGGCAATTTTATAATCTGGTTCGGCTTATCCGCGTTTTTTTATTTGTGGTGGGTCAGCCTCATAACCATACTCATATTCTGGTTATATTATGAGAGAATAATGTTTGCCGAAGAAGAATTTTTGAGGGAGAAATTCGGTAATCCCTATTCAGACTGGGCGGAAAAGACCCCCGCCTTTATACCTGATATACGTAAATGGCATTCATCTGATATGACATTTTCAATCAGAAAAGCTGTAAAAAATGAATATAAAACCTTTTTTGCAGTAATTGTTTCATTTACAGTTCTGGAAATTATCGGTGATATTTTTGTGGAACGAAGTTTGGAAATAGACAGGATGTGGCTGTCAATATCAACAGTTGGTTTGGTATTATATATGTTCGTCAGGTTTTTAAAAAAG
>CAZTXH010000471.1:0-1760 GCA_964617415.1 uncultured Rikenellaceae bacterium
ACCTTACATACTTCAATTATATAAACCCATGTGGATACACAGATAAAGGAGTAACCTCACTGGAAAAAGAACTTGGAAGCCGGCAGGATATTGATAAAGCAAAAACTGTTGTACGAGAAAAGCTCAGAGAGGTTTTTGACCTTAGCTGGACTAATATGAAAAACTGATGGAAAAGAGATGGATAATAAAGGAGAAAGACGATATTGCTACTGTAAAAGCACTCTCTGCTACGCTGGGCGTTTCTGAATCACTGGCAAACCTGATGGTTCAAAGGTCTATTACTACTCCTGAAGAGGCTCATGCATTTTTTAATCCAAGTCTGGATGACCTTCATGATCCTTTTATGATGAGGGATATGAATATAGCTGTTGACCGACTATCAACAGCCATCAAGAAAAATGAAAAAATACTTGTGTACGGCGATTATGACGTTGATGGTACAACAGCAGTAGCTCTTGTATATTCATTTCTCAAAGAACAATATTCAAATGTTGATTATTATATACCTGACAGATACAAGGAGGGTTACGGACTATCAGTGCAGGGTATTGATTTTGCTGTAAGAAATAAATGCAAGTTGATCATCACACTTGATTGTGGGATTAAAGCAGTTGAAAAAATAAAGTATGCAAAAACGGAGGGCCTCGATGTAATTGTCTGTGACCATCATTTTCCCGGAGAGGAGATACCAGGAGCACTAGCTGTTCTTGACCCAAAACAACCGGGTTGCAGTTATCCTTATAAAGAATTATCAGGATGTGGAGTGGGCTTCAAATTGATACATGCTTATTCAAGGATACATGGTATACCATTCAGTGATATTGTTAATTATCTAGACCTCGTTGCAGTGAGTATTGCATCCGATATTGTACCCATAACAGGAGAGAACAGGGTACTGGCTTATTTTGGACTGAAACAGCTTAATGAATCTCCACGGACAGGACTTAAGGAAATAATAAGGGAAGCAGAAGTGACACGGGTAATGACGGTTGAAGATATTGTTTTTAAACTTGGTCCCAGAATAAATGCTGCAGGAAGAATGGAAACCGGTAGCCGTGTTGTTGAACTTCTTATTTCAAATGACACAAAACTGGCAACAGGAATAAGTAAGGAGATAAATAACTATAATAATGAAAGACGAAATGTCGACAGAGTGATAACCACTGAGGCCATGAGGATGATATCGGAAAATCATCGTAACACAAATGCTAAAACAACTGTATTGTTCAATCCAGCATGGAAAAAGGGTGTCATCGGTATTGTTGCTTCACGTCTTATTGAAACTTATTACCGGCCAACAGTGATTCTTACTGAGTCGAATGGCTTTGCAACAGGCTCAGCAAGATCGGTGCAGGGTTATGATCTGTACCAGGCTATCGAAGCATGCAGTGACCTCCTTGAAAGTTTCGGAGGACATATGTTTGCCGCAGGACTAACTCTGAAGAAGGAGAATATTCAACCTTTTATAGAAAGGTTTGAAAATTATGTTAACAGTACAATAACAGAAGAACAGATAATGCCGAGTTTGCTTATTGATACCGAATTGTCATTTACTGAGATCAATGAGGAATTTTTTAATGTCATGAGCCAATTCCAGCCTTTTGGTCCTGAGAACATGTCTCCGGTATTTGTATCAAGGGATGTTACCGATAATGGTACGGGGAGAATGGTTGGAGCTAACAGGGAACATCTGAAACTGGATCTATGCCAGGAATCATCAGGAACAAAAATTATTCCTGCCATTGCATTTAGCCAGGCAA
>CAZTXH010000472.1:0-366 GCA_964617415.1 uncultured Rikenellaceae bacterium
ATGTTAATGGTTCTCGGATGCGGTGTCGTGGCAAATGTCCTTTTAAGCAAGACAAAAGGTAGTAATAGCGGCTGGATAGTAATAACATTCGGGTGGGCCGTGGGTGTCTTTACAGGAGTACTGATAGCTGCTGAGGTAAGTGGTGCTCACATAAATCCTGCAGTTACACTTGCTCTTGTACTTGCAGGTAAGTTCAGTGCTTCGCTTATGCCCTTATATATAGGTGCACAGTTACTCGGAGCGATGTTCGGATCAGGCCTTGTATGGCTGGCATATAAAAAACATTTTGATGCTACTGCTGACGCCGATTACAAACTTGCAGTGTTCTGTACGACACCGAACATAAGAAGTTACTGGTATAATGAT
>CAZTXH010000472.1:376-828 GCA_964617415.1 uncultured Rikenellaceae bacterium
TGTAACCGAGATAATAGGAACATACGTACTGGCACTTGCAGTCTTATACATGGCTGAACCCGAGGTTGGTCTGGGAGCACTGAATGCATTGCCGGTAGCACTTGTTGTTCTGGGTATAGGACTTTCGTTGGGCGGGCCAACAGGTTATGCGATTAATCCTGCACGTGACCTCGGACCACGTATCATGCATTTCTTTCTTCCTATTCCAGGCAAAAGAGACAGTGACTGGAAGTATAGCTGGGTTCCAATTGTGGGACCGATGATTGGAGCAGCCCTGGCAGCATTTATATTTGTACTGTTCGGAGGAGAATAATATTCTATTTTAATTTTGCGAGAATTGCCGATAATCTTTCAGCCTTTTCTTCTATCTCTTTTGATTCCTGCCGCAGGCTGATTACAAACTTGTTTTGTTCATATTCTCCGCGGACAGACTGAAAATCGAGATCCCTGAT
>CAZTXH010000472.1:838-1752 GCA_964617415.1 uncultured Rikenellaceae bacterium
CCTGATTTCCGAATCACCATCAATACCAAATCCTGCTTTACTTCTGTTATCAAATTCTTTTTCAGCATCATTGAGGATCATATTATTAAGTAGGATAGTATTTGTTTTCCAGTCGGTAATTATCTGTATTATACTTTCAACCGGAAGATCTCCTGCCTCAGTACCGGTTTCTGAGGCAATCAGGTCGGAACACCATTTCCAGGCATAATTAGCATAATTATTATAAGTTGAAATCAGGGTTTCATGTAATTCATTAACTGACTTAATTTTTCCTGTTTTAACTGAATTAATAAACTCATTGATTTTTGTTTCAGGAGAGAACATTCCACAGATATCGACCCACTTTCCTGTACCATCATTGCTTTGAGGAGTCAGCATTTTTTTCAGATCGGTAAGTGATGAATTATTATTTATGTCACCCAGATGTTTGACCACCTCCTGTCCGATATAGATCTTCAGAGCCATTTCATAGTACTTGCAAGTTGTCTTCAAAGGAAGCCTGGGGATATCTATCCCTTTATAATTGATATTATTCTGTTTTATCTCCGGATTGTCTGCAAGGTCATTCAGGATCTTTATTGCTCTGGTAATTTTACCTGCTATGAACGGATTGAATAATCCAAAATGAATCAGGTCCAGTTTTACCGGATCTTTTCTTCTGTCGCGTACAGGCCATTTATCGACATCCCTTCGCGTACCGACAGTATATAAGTTCATCGCAGGTTTCAGAACACTTCTTCCATTTTCTTCGAAGATATATGAAAAAGGAAAATCAGAGGTATCGAAATTAGCGTAATGTTTACCTATTACAGCAGTGTAGGCACCTATATGACATGGTAAGAGAAGGTATGAAAATGAACCTGTTTTAGAGCCCCGGTCCAGTATGCCCTGGTGCAGGGGACCAAGCTTATACA
>CAZTXH010000473.1:0-1750 GCA_964617415.1 uncultured Rikenellaceae bacterium
GTTAAGGAGGTATCTTTGACATAGATGGCAAACTTGAACTTATTTCGGAAAAGGAGAGTCTTTCACAGGAATCCGGTTTCTGGGACGATCCCAAAAAGGCAGAAGAACTCCTCAAAAGTATATCTGTATTAAAAAGCTGGACCACCCAGTTTAATAAGGTCAATACTGCAGTTGATGATCTTAATGTGATAAATGATTTTTTCAGGGAAGGAGAAACAACTGAGCAAGACCTAGATAATCACTATAATACATGCCTTTCATTGATTGAAGAACTTGAGGTACGCAATATGCTGCAAAAGGAAGAAGATCAATTCGGAGCTATACTGAAAATAAACTCAGGTGCAGGTGGTACAGAAAGTAATGACTGGGCATCAATGCTGATGAGAATGTACCTGAAGTGGGCTGAAAGAAATGAATATAAGACAAAAGAGCTTGATTTTCAGCCCGGAGATGAAACAGGTGTAAAATCTGTAACCATTGAAGTAGACGGGGAGCAGGCTTACGGTTACCTTAAAAGCGAAAATGGTGTTCATCGTCTGGTAAGAATATCTCCTTTTAATGCACAGGGAAAACGCCAGACAACATTTGCATCAGTATTTATTTCACCGCTTGTCGATAATAATATAGATATAGAAATAAATCCTTCCGATATTACCTGGGAAACATTTCGCTCGAGCGGTGCCGGCGGACAAAATGTAAATAAAGTAGAGACAGCAGTGAGACTAAGGCATCACCCTTCAGGGATTGTGATCGAAAACCAGGAGACCAGATCCCAGCTTAATAATAAGGAGAATGCAATGCGAATACTCCGGTCGCAACTCTATGAACTTGAACTGAGAAAAAAAATGGAGGAATCAGCTAAGATTGAAGGCCAGAAAAAAAAGATCGAGTGGGGTTCTCAGATAAGATCATATGTTCTGCACCCCTATAAAATGGTCAAAGATCTTAGAACAGGATATGAGACAGGCAATGTACAGGCTGTACTTGACGGCGACCTTAACGATTTCATAAAATCATACCTTATGGAGTTTGGCAAAAAATAAACTGTGATTGACTTTATTACGAAATTCAGACCCGGCACATCAATCCTAAAAGCAGCAAAACAGATAATAGAAATTTTGTATCATTCATTTAAGTAACCAATTAGCAGAAGATGAGCAATATATACCCACTGACAATTATTATATTATTTATTTGTTTCGGATGTGTCTCAAAAAAGGGAACACCTGAAAATGTCAAAGGTGAAATACTAACTTATGAAGAAAGCCAAATAACAGATTTCTCCGAACCATCAACATGGTTATTGGGATATTTTACCAGGGAGAGAATGACTAACATTCCTCATTCGGAATGGTATATTAAAGGATATGACGAATACCAGGTTGATACAAATATTGTTAAAGAATTAAAGAATATCGACAAGAACATAATTACAATAAAAATTATTATGGGAAGCTGGTGTTCTGACAGCAGAAGGGAGGTTCCCCGCTTCATGCATATCCTCGATTACTGGGAGTTTCCTATGGAAAATGTAATATTTATCGGGGTTGATGACAAAAAGATCTCACCGGTTGGAGAATATGAATATCTGGGTATAGAAAGGGTGCCTACTTTTATTTTTTATGAAAATAATATTGAGACAGGACGCATCATTGAAAATCCAGTGACGTCTTTAGAAAAAGATATGGTTAAGATAATTGAAAGGAATGAATAAAAACAATAAAACAACTTAATGAGATGGAAGAAGAAG
>CAZTXH010000474.1:0-1750 GCA_964617415.1 uncultured Rikenellaceae bacterium
AAAATACCTGTCTGAAGAAGATAAGAACTTCTTTGATTGACCACAAAGCCTTGACAGGTAATGATTAATAGGCTTTGTTTGTGAAGATACAATATAATTCGGATTTTAAATAAAGTACTTTATTTAGAACGGAACGTGCTGGCATATTTTGCCGCATCCTCTCTGTTCCAGGTAATTGTCGCAGTACCATATTTTAAGTTAGTGTCGAGGTACCTCATCTGTGAAGAAGCAGGTGATGTTTCAGCAGTACCCTGTTGTAACCTCCCGATTAACGATCTCATATCGTAAATATACCGGGAAGTAAGCTTTCCCATGTTTCCTCTTTGCCAGTAATGTCCTCCATAAATAACAAGTTTATCCAGGTTAATCTTATTGGCCGGATCTTCCAGGTAACGGATCAGATTATCAATACTATTTGTGTAGGAAATAAAACTGTCATAATTAAAAAGCCATACTCCGCTACCAGATCCCAGGGCATCCCCGGTAAATACCAGGTTCTGATCTTTCAGGAAGAATATGGTTCCGTGGTTTGTGTGTCCGGGGACCTCCTTAGTAGTGATCAAATAATCACCCCCAAGATCCAGAGTAGCATTTTCCTGGAAAAAATCTGTCCTTTCCGCGGGAAATATATCCATGCCTTTGAATTCAGCTTCTGGTATCCAGAACCTTACTTTTGGGTCATCCTTAAATGCAGGGAGCATCCCCAGATGATCCCCGTGTCTGTGTGTTACAGTAATAAGAAATTCCCGATTGTCCACTCTTTCCTTCACAATTGAACGCAAGGACTCTACCGCCGTAGTATCATATTTAATGAAATTAGAAAGGTCAATTAGCAATGCTTTTTCCTTGCCTGTTACAAGGTACATATCTGAACAATTGTTCATGCTGGCCATTTTCCCGTTCTTGTCGGTTTTAATTCCTGGGGGACGACTTTTTGTGCCATCTTCAATGTGATATACACCTTTTCCTATTGTATATACTGTATAAGGTCCTTTTTCAACTGTCTGAGCCCATGCACACCAGCTGAAAAACAACATCAGCAGAATAAAGCAAATATTTCTTTTCATTTTATCAAACTGCTAAATTATTCGTTATGCTCTTCCTGGTCGCCATCTTTAGTATAATATTCAAATGTAATAGTCCACGTGAAGCTCTTTCCCGGGTCTATTTTCATATCAATATATGGTTCGGGACAAACAGTAACCGGAGAACACCAAAAGACCATTTTTGAAATTGGCCAGTCACACGTAACCCTGACTCCTGCGCCGGTCTTAAGATTATCGACCATAAAATCATAGTCAGAAACCTTATTACTGAATCCTGTTATTGATCCACAAAATAATCTGTCAGATCGTGCCATCTGTTTCAGGAATCGGATCTGCTTTCCATCAAATGTGGCAATCTCGCCAATACCTATACCCCTGCCTGATAATTTGAAAGGAAATGTGATAACATAACCAGGGCCTGTTGGTTCCTTATCGATCATCAGAAAGTTATGATCATATACTGTGGTTTCAATAATACGGTTCCCGGTGTTTTTAATGGTATGTTCGAGCACCATTTGTGATTTACCCTTTATCAACCGTACTTTCTTGGTATATTCATAAGAATACTCATTGTCCTTCAGTTTATGGACAAACTGTATCTGATCAGACTTTTTCTTAATCTTCCATTCCCCATGATTCAGGATTTCATAAAGCTTAAAATTGTTATAAGATGAATTATCAGGTTTTAAAAGAATACCCACACC
>CAZTXH010000475.1:0-1735 GCA_964617415.1 uncultured Rikenellaceae bacterium
GAAGAGGAGAAAATACCGGATAATGGATTTTTTAAGGGGCGTAAAGGCTTAAACTGGCTTCTTATTATTTCAGCAGCACTCTTTCTTTTAATCCTGTTATTATATTTGATTCCGGCTTTAGAGGAGATCCCTCTTTCAGGAAAAAGGTTCATTACCAATTCGGATGAGCTTAAAAAGGATGCATCATATAAAAAGCAGATAAACCTTGTAAAAAGAGATATACAGCGTCTTTCACGACGTTATAACAGCTATACATCAGGACAGTCATATCTGGTCATAAATACTACGGATAATTTGTTTTATCTGTACAGGAACAAGAAGCTTGTAAGGCAGGGCCATTGCAGTACCGGGAGTTTCAAAATGCTTAAAACAGAAGAGGGAAGAAGCTGGGTGTTTAAAACACCAAAGGGTAAATTCCATATACATGGCAAAACTGTCAATCCTTCCTGGCGCAGGCCTGACTGGTCTTTTGTTGAAGAAGGATTACCTATACCTCCTGAGAATCATTATTCAAGGTGGGTATATGGTGTTCTGGGTGATTATGCAATGTCACTCGGTGATGGCTACCTGATTCACGGCACAATCTACAAGAGGTTTCTGGGAATGCCTGTTACTCATGGATGTGTACGACTTAATGACGACGATCTGGAAGTTATATTCAATACATTGAACATAGGTTCCAAAGTGTATATTTTCTGATCCTGAGAAAAATGCCATGGAGATGGAAAAAGTATATGTTTCATCTGACATAAAATCAAAAATCCTTGCCTGGATTGTTGTTGTAATATTATTTCTTGTCTATTATACACTCATGGCAATATATGCACCACTAAAGAAGATGGAGGTACTGAAAAACGAATATGGCTACAGTCAGGATGAGAATAATCCTCTTGATGAAAGAATATTCTCCGATTCAACATATCTTGATTTACTACGTGAGAAATCATTCCTGCAGTCAAGGGTGACTATGGCTGCAACTGATTCTGTATATCTGAGTATCAACTTATCTGACAGCACAATAAATCTGGAAATTAGCGGAGTTACTGTACATAAAACACAGATCAGCAGGATTAGTCTCAGCAGTATCTTAAGAGGAGGTAACAACGATATTATCTTATCAATGCTTTCAAGTCCACTTACAATACGAAAGAATTTCTCGTCTATCAAGAAGGAGCCTCTTATGATCAAAATGGCACCTAAAGATACATCTGAATATGTCCCTGATATTATTCCCGATACTGCAGATTATGAGTCTGTTAATTACATAATGGAAATGGATAACGGAATAAGGCTTCACGTTTACCAGGAAGATAAATTAAAACCAGGTGACGGTTTATATCGTTCATTGTTCGATATTTATCACAGACTACGTTATTCAGTAAAGACATTTATAAGGGTTATCACTTTCAGGTTACCTGATTATCAACTATATATTAAACTCAGGATTCCACGGTCGGATGCAAAGATTATCTACAGAGCCCTTCCGGAGAAGGGACAGATAGCTCTTTACTCCTGAACATGCTTATGCCTGAAGAGTATGGCGAAGAGGATTGCCACTACCAGGGCATAACCCGCAAAGGCGAACCAGATACCCTTCCAGTAGAATGCCCCGCTTCCCAGGGTAAAGTATTTGTCAATCACGATCCCGCTTATCCTGCTACCAAGGAAAGCACCGAAGCCGTTAGTCATCATCATGAACAGACCCTGGCCGCTGGCACGTATGTCAGGAGTACAT
>CAZTXH010000476.1:0-1728 GCA_964617415.1 uncultured Rikenellaceae bacterium
ATGATTCCAACTTCCCGTTTAGGATATATTTCTTTCCGAAACACTCATTCATGTCTGTCGATATAATAACTTAACAAAAATACAAACAAATAACCACTCACACCTTAATTCTGGCTATATTCGCAGTTATTGGAGTTTGTATGATTTATGTATGCAATAGTCGATATTGAGACCACAGGAGGAAGTGCCAGGAGAGAAAAAATCACTGAAATTGCTATTTATCTCCATGATGGTGAAAAAATTACCGGTGAATTTGTTTCCCTGGTAAATCCTGAACGAAATATTCCCTATTTCATAACAAATCTTACAGGTATCACAAATGAAATGGTTGTAAATGCACCACGTTTTTATGAAATAGCAAAAAACATCGTTGAACTTACTGAAGGCAGGACTTTTGTTGCACATAATGCGAGGTTCGACTATTCATTTATCAGACAGGAGTTCAAATCGCTCGGATTCAATTACAGAAGAAAAATAATAGATACTGTTACCTTAAGCCGAAGATTATTTCCCGGACACCGTTCATACAGCCTTGGCAATATTTGCCGGAACCTTAAGATCAATATCAACGGCCGGCACAGAGCAGCCGGCGATGCCATGGCCACAGTAAAATTATTAGAAATGCTCCTTAAAAAGGACAGGGAGGTATATGGAGAAAGATCAAAGCTTATCAGGAATACCAGAGTAGTAAAACTTAATCCCCATCTCGATATTTCAAAGATCGATATGATACCTGAAGAACCAGGTATCTATTATTTCTATAATGAGGATGGTGACCTGATCTATATCGGTAAAAGCAGAAATCTATATCAGAGAATAAGCACCCATCTCTCAAATAATACTTCTAATCGTGCTATGGAGATGCGCGACCTTATTGCTGACATCGACTGGGATACCACTGGTAGTGAGCTTATTGCACTTCTCAGGGAATCTTTTGAGATTAAGGAACACAAGCCCTTATATAACCGGCAACAGAGAAGAACAGGTTTTCAATGGGCAATTTACAGTTTCACTGATGATGATGGATTTCTTAATTTCAGATTCGGACAAACAAATTCTTGTGAAAATCACCTGTCGGTATTCAGCAGCAGGGCACAAGCGAAATCGAAACTCGAAGGACTTACTGAGGCCTATGATCTATGTCAGAAGCTGACCGGGTTATACGAAACAGATGGAGCCTGTTTTCAATATCATGTTGGTGTCTGTAAAGGAGCATGTTGTGGCAAAGAATCAAGCAAAGAGTATAATGAAAGAGCATATAAAGCCGCTGATGAGTTTATCTTTTCACGGAATAACTTTTTTATTATTGATACAGGTCGTAATGATGATGAAAAATGTGCAGTGAAGATAATGAATGGCAAGTATGCCGGTTATGGCTATTTCAACATAAATGAGATGGGATTTGGCCTTTCAGCAATTCATGACTGTATTAAACCTGCTCCCGATAATCGTGATATCCAGACAATACTAAAGCAATACCTTAGAAACTGCAGAGTCGAAAAAATAATCGAATTCTGAAAATTTCCTTAGTAATATATTCTATTACCATAAATCAATTACCTTTAAACTCGTTCCAACTATCAATAGTAAATCATCAATCATTAATAATCGATTACCAAAATGTCTGTGTTTAAAAGAACAACAAAAGAACTGATCGTCAGGATCAGTGAATTTTTTGACAACATTGAAATCGGCTTGCTCGTCTTTAAGGAAGGGATAAAATCATAT
>CAZTXH010000477.1:0-713 GCA_964617415.1 uncultured Rikenellaceae bacterium
ATAGCAAAGCCTATTGGAGATAGCAGTTTAATTTATCGCATCAGGAAGGGGAACTTATCAACATTTTTCAGGGCAATGCCGGTTCCCCGTGCAACTGATTGCATGGGGTCTTCAGCAATATGAAAGGTAATATTGATTTTGTCGGTAAATCTTTTGTCAAGGCCTCTTAACAGGGCTCCACCTCCGACAAGATAAATGCCACGGTTAACAATATCGGCATAGAGCTCCGGAGGTGTTTGTTCCAATACAGCCAAAATAGCTGTTTCAACCTTTGATATGGATTTGTCAAGGCAATGAGCAATTTCCTGGTATGAGATAGGTATTTCAATAGGCATGGCAGTCATCAGGTTCGGCCCTCTTACAATGTAATCTGATGGCGGATTTTCCAGATCAGGGAGTGCAGAACCGACAGCTATTTTAATGTCTTCCGCGGTTCGTTCCCCAATTTTAATGTTGTGCTGATGTCTCATATAAGCCTGTATATCAGCTGTAAATCCATCACCAGCAACCCTTATTGACTGGTTGCATACGATTCCGCCAAGCGCAATAACCGCAATTTCTGTTGTACCACCCCCAATATCCACTACCATACTACCTTCGGGAGCTTCAACATCAATTCCTATCCCAATGGCCGCAGCCATTGGCTCATATATCATATATACATCCCTTCCACCTGCATGTTCAGATGAATCCCTGACAGCCCGGACTTCTAC
>CAZTXH010000477.1:723-1727 GCA_964617415.1 uncultured Rikenellaceae bacterium
GGTGTAAACAGACGCGGCTTTTTGTTGATCATTTTAATCATTCCGCGAATCATCTGTTCAGCAGCATTAAAATCTGCAATTACTCCATCCCGGAGAGGCCTGATAGTCCTGATGTTTTCATGCGTTTTCCCATGCATCTGCCTGGCTTTATCCCCAATAGCAATAAGTCTGCCTGTGCTATGTTCAATTGCAACTATAGATGGTTCATTTACAACAACTTTATCATTATGGATAATAATTGTGTTAGCAGTACCCAGATCAATAGCAATCTCCTGTGTCAAAAAAGAAAACAATCCCATTTCTTATACCTCTTATTAAGTTTCAAAAAGTTAAAGTTAATAATGCCCTTAATATAATAAATGAATTGGTCATATTTAATAGATCATCTTATAATTCATACTTACTTAAAATACAAATGAGATTTTTATACCACAAAGGAACACAAAGTACTCCATAAAGGAATACAAAGAAATTTAATTCTTTACCCTGGAGTTACTTTGTGAGAACCTTAGTGTACCTTTGTGGTTAAATGATAAGAATGTGAAATTAAGTTCTTATACATTATGAAATTATCCTGAAGCTCACATTTTTATTTTGAATCTTTTAACTAATGTTTAAAATGCCGTATCCCTGTGAACACCATGGCCATTTGCTGAGAGTTACAATATTCGATGGAATCATTATCCCGGATTGAGCCCCCGGGTTGAATCACGGCCCTTATACCTGCTTTATGTGCAATCTCAACAGAATCAGAAAATGGGAAATAGGCATCCGAGGCCATCACTGCTCCCTGAAGATCAAACTTAAAATTCCGTGCTTTTTCAATTGCTTGTTTTAATGCATCCACCCTGGATGTCTGTCCTGTGCCACTGCCCACGAGTTGTTTATTCTTAACCAGGACAATCGCATTTGATTTGGTATGCTTAACAAGCTGGTTAGCAAACAAAAGATCACTAATTTCATTTTCTTCCGGTTTCCTGTTTGTAACTACCTTGAGATCTTTT
>CAZTXH010000478.1:0-1686 GCA_964617415.1 uncultured Rikenellaceae bacterium
GATCTCAGGTTTTTGATCCGGATCGATACCGGCGATAATGTTTATAATACATTCAGGATTTTTTTCATTTGCCTCCACTGCATTCTTAATAAGGTTTATAAGTACAAGGGAAATAAGGTTTTCGTCGGCATAAATCTCAAGATCAGAATTATCGGTATGGAAACATATTTCTGTATTTTTATTTTTTTCCAGGGAATCAGCAAGAACCCTTACCCTGGTAAACAGATCGGATATTTTAAATGATTTCATTTCAGGTTTTGGTATTCGTGTGAGTTTGCGATACGATTCAACAAATTCCATCAAACCCCTGCCCTGTTCCTTTATTACATTTAATCCGTTAAGCGTGGTTGTAATACTCTGTTCAGTTATATCACGTGGCTTAACAGGTATTTCTCCATGCCGGTAAATATTTGAAAGAGATTCGGAAAGAGATGTTATAGGTGTTATTGAATTCATTATTTCATGCATCAAAACCCTTATCAGTCTCATCCATGAATCAACCTCCTTTTCATCAAGTTCGTGTTTAATATCCTGTATTGATAATATTACCAGTTCATTATCCTCTGTTCCGAAGGATGTTGATTTCAGTGATAATTGTATCTCTCCCTGTAAGGTATTAACTGCAACAAGATGTCTTTCAAAGGGTTTAAGATTCTTTATTATCCTGAATAGTTTTTTGTCGACACGTTCTATTTGTTTGAGATGTGTAATTACTTCCAGCGATAAGAGTCTCTTTGCTGCTGAATTTGCATGAAGAATAAATCCTTTGTCATCATAAGTAATGATTCCTGTTGCCAGATGTTCCAGGATTTTTTGAAAATATTGTTCCTGTTGGGCATTTTCAATTTTCAGATCCTGTATCTGACGATTTACATTATTCATACTCTGGTGAAGTTCCTTCAGGCTTCCGCTTTTATTCTCAACCGGGAAGGAGAGATTTGAATCATCATTCTTTACTGAATCGAAAAAGAACCTGATATTTCTGTTTGTCCTGTTAAGATACGTTATCAGGCTAATTGTCAGTATTATGATGGTTACGAAACAAATTATTGAAAAGCGTGCTGATTGCTGAACAAATACCAGGTAACCCATAAAAAGTGCTAGCGTAACAATAAGGAGAATTCGTATTAATATATTTATATAGAGCCTTTTACTTATCATTTCGTCTGTTTTTCTTTAAACGGTTATATAAAGTCTGCCGGGTAATACCAAGCTGTTCTGCAGCAGCTGTATAATTACCATTATTTTTCTCTACGGCAATCTGCATCATTTTTTCTTCCATCTCTTCAAGCGTGGCTAAAGAATCGAGATCTTTTATCTCGGTGACAGGTCTCAGATACAGATCTTCCGGTCTTATAATTGCTGTTTCACTGAGGATTACTGCCTTCTCTATTGTATTTTGTAACTCTCTTACATTTCCCGGCCAGGTATAGCTCATCAGCTTGTCGAGAGCCTGTTTACTTATTTTCAGGCCGGGTTTGTTATATTTAATTGTATACTTTCCCAGGAAGAATTCGGCCAGGGTAATAATATCGTTACCTCTTTCCCTGAGGGGAGGCATTTCAATTTGTATAGTATTAATCCGGTAGAGAAGATCTTCCCTTAAAAGTCCTTCTCTGACCATATAATCAAGATTCTTATTTGTGGCACAGATGAGCCTTATATTAACAGGTATCAGTTCGTTTG
>CAZTXH010000479.1:0-1235 GCA_964617415.1 uncultured Rikenellaceae bacterium
CATAAATAGTGTGGTGAGTGAAGAACAGGAAATCTACAGAAAGCTTGCCATGTTCCAGGAAGAGACACCAAGAGGCATAATGTGCCTTATCTGTCCAAATGAATGTGTTCTGAAAGAGGGTGAGATAAGTGACTGCAGAAACAGGATAGTAAGAAAATCGAAGTTATATACCATGGCCTATGGTAATCCCTGCTCTGCCAATGTCGATCCTATTGAAAAGAAACCACTTTACCATTTTTTACCAGGTTCAAGAGCATTCTCAATAGCCACGGCTGGATGTAATATGGCCTGCCTAAATTGTCAGAACTGGGCTATTTCACAAACCAGTCCCGACAAAACACGAAATTATAACCTGCCCCCGGCAAAAGTAGTGGAAGAGAGTAAAAGAACCAATTGCCGTTCAATTGCATATACCTATTCTGAACCGGTAACTTTTTACGAATATGTATATGAAACAGCTGTTATTGCAAAAGATGCCGGAATAAAAAATGTTTTCAAATCCAATGGATACATAAATCCTGAACCATTAAAAAAGCTTTGTACAGTTATTGATGGTGCCAACATTGACCTGAAATCGTTCAATGACACCACATATCTTAAACTCACCGGAGGCAAGCTTCAACCTGTACTCGATGCATTAAAGATCTTTAAGGAAGAGGGAGTATGGCTTGAAATTACAAATCTGATAGTACCTAACTGGACTGATAATACAGATGAAATAGGTGCTATGTGTAAATGGCTCAGCGAAAATGGTTTTAAAGATACTCCCCTGCATTTCAGCAGGTTTTATCCCACTTACAAACTGGAACAATTGCCTCCTACACCAGTTGCATTATTAAGAACAGCAGCAAAGATTGCAATTGGAGAAGGATTGAAATATGTCTATATCGGGAATGTCCCAGGTAATGAAATGGCTGATACCAAATGTCCTAACTGTGGTACAACTGTTATTGTCAGACAGGGTTACCGGATAACAGCAAACAAAATCAAAAACGGCAGATGCAGCAATTGCAATACAGTAATTGAGGGTGTCTGGAGCTGATCAGTGCTAATATGAAAGAATCTGAAGCAAGGGCACGTATAGAAAAGCTCCGCCGGGAGATAGAAGAACATAATCAAAAGTATTATGTTCTTAATAAACCTGTTATTTCCGATTTTGAATATGATCTTTTGTTAAATGAACTTGAAACGCTGGAAAAAAAATATCCTCATCTGATAACTCCTGAATCACCAAC
>CAZTXH010000479.1:1245-1684 GCA_964617415.1 uncultured Rikenellaceae bacterium
AACGAATTCAGGCAATACGATCACCGGTATCCGATGTTTTCCCTCAGTAATACATACAATGAAGATGAACTGAGTGAGTTTACGGAAAAAGCTGAAAAAGTTGCCGGTGGCCCTGTCGACTATGCTTGTGAACTTAAATTCGATGGTGCATCAATCAGCCTGGCATACAGGAATGGTATTCTCGAAAGTGCACTAACACGAGGCGACGGTACCCGGGGAGATGACGTAACTCCGAATGTAAGAACTATCCGTAGTATTCCGCTAAGAGTAACAGGAAATAATATCCCCGGGGAATTTATAATAAGAGGTGAGATACTTATGTCAAGGCCTGTTTTTGAAAAGCTTAACTATGAAAGAATCCGGGAAGAGTTGCCACCATTTGCAAATCCGCGTAATGCCGCTTCGGGTACTCTGAAGATACTCGATCCCCGGATTGTTG
>CAZTXH010000480.1:0-1680 GCA_964617415.1 uncultured Rikenellaceae bacterium
TTAAACTCTACCCAGGAATTGTCATCCGGATAAGTAATTGTTTCAGCCACAAGACCATATGCAGATGTCGGCTCATCCTCACTTCTCTCCATGAAGGTTTCATACACAGAAAACATTGGGCGTGATCCGGTCAGGGAGTAGGGATTAAGATTGTCCAATGAGACGGTAGCCGAGTATGTGATTTTTCCGCCTTTTGGAGCGTCAGGGTTGACATAATCGAAATGAGTGAAATCGGGCCCGTATTTCAGATCACCAAAAAGGGCTATGCCGTGGGAAGTGGTTATCTTTTGTCCGTGTTTTTCAACCGGCGTTACATGTGACACCAGGAAGAAGAACAAGATAAAAAAGGGAGTTGTCGTTTTGACAACCTTCATCATTCTTCTATATGGCATGGTTAATTCATTTCTAATAACATTTTTCCGGTATATCTTGTTGACCATTTCCTCGATCAGTAATTTGAGACTCACTCTAAATCTTCACTTTAAATATGATATACAGATAAAGTAAAAATAATCAAGTATAACCAAAATCCACCATTATATTTTTCATAACAAACAATAATAATGGATTTTGGGGCTGGATGGTGTATAGTGTGCGCTTCTTATCAATAATTTTATGGCCGCCATGCCGGTCATTGGCATGATGATACCTGTTATCAGGAAGCTTCACCATCTCAATGCCACTGAAAACCAGAATTGAATCTATTACAACAGGTTGAAAAGGAACTGATAGGAGTAAGTCTTTCATGAACAGAATTATCAACAGGTGGAAATCAGAAGGAGGATATAGGGATGTGCTTGTCCTTGCTATTCCTCTTATTATCAGTACAGGGACTACTTCTGTTTTGCATTTTGTGGACAGAATGTTTCTTGCCTGGTACTCACCCGAGGCAATAGCCGCTTCCATGCCCGCAAGCATGATGTCATTTGCCTTCATGAGCTTCTTTATAGGAGTGGCCGGATACACCAATGTTTTTATCGCTCAGTATTATGGCGCGGTGAAATATGACCGTGTCGGGCCTGTTATCTGGCAGGGGATATACATCGCACTGGGAGGAGGCATTCTCCTGTTATGCCTCATACCCTTTTCAAAGGAAATTTTTTCCTTCTTCGGACACGAGCCTCTTATTCAGCGGGATGAAGTAATCTATTTTCGAGTAATCTGCCTGAGTGGATTCCCCTCTATAGCATCATCAGCTATCTCAGGTTATTTTTCAGGCCGGGGCAAGCCATGGCCTGTAATGTGGGTGAATTGTCTCGGTACAGTAATAAATATAATCCTTGATTATATCTTTATTTTCGGTATAAAGGCTGGATTTTTTATAAAGCGCTAAACTCATCTCTTTTAACTTTGCGGCGGTCTCCTTACCAATCCTATTTTCGATATATTCCTGCGTTACATTGAAATCATGCCCGACATCTTCTTTGGTAGCGGGAGTAAAAATAGGTTGGGGCAGTTTATCCGATTCCTTTAACCCCGAAGGCAGCTTTATGCCGCAGATTGACTGCGTCCGTTTATATTCTTTCCATCCTGAACCAGAAAGATATCCCCTTACCACGCACTCCACCGTCAAGGGTTTGGTTTTTTTAACCAGCATCGAACGAGCTAAAAGGTTGCTTTTATATCTCTGCAATTCTTGAGGGTATTTATTTATATCGGAAGTGATGAAATGGTGTGGAG
>CAZTXH010000481.1:0-855 GCA_964617415.1 uncultured Rikenellaceae bacterium
CTTGGGACTGCCTCAAATTTAATTGGTAATGTGCACTATGGTTCATATCGGAGAGAGAAAAATCAGCCTAGACCTGTAACCGCTCGGAGTAACAACAAAATTAGGAAAAAGTTGTTAAGGATGAATAATGTTACAGGTACTTATCCGGTGACGATCAGGCGCTATGAATTAGATCCATCAACAGGAAAATTAACAATAACTCTATACGACGGGAAAAGCGGTGATCTAATTCGTTCAATTTCAATAGATTATATATGCAAAATAGACTCAAAAAAATCGGGGTCCATTATTGATATATTATTCTAAATAATAACCTTGATAAAAGGACACCTTTTATGAAAAATCGGATTTTGTTTGTGGGTGACGAGCCTTATGTACTCGAAGGTTTACAGCGCATGTTGAGCAGGATGAGACGCGAGTGGGACATGGCATTTGTTGATAATGGAACTGAGGCTTTGGAAATGCTGACCAGAGAGTCGTTTGATGTAGTTGTTTCTGACATACAGATGCAGGGTATGAACGGTATTAAGCTTTTGACCAAAGTTATGAACAGATTCCCTCATATAGTTCGTATTGCACTTTCAGGTCAACCTGATAACGAAATGATACTTATATCGGTTAATCCGGTCCAACAATACGTTTCAAAACCATGTAATGCAGAGACACTCAAGGACACTATAGCTAGAGCTTTTTTTATACGAGACCTGCTTTCCGACAGTGCCGTTCAACATATCCTTTCTAAAATAGAATGTCTACCCAGTATCCCTTCACTTTATCGGGAGATAACGATAGAGCTCCAATCACCGGATACATCTAATCAGAAAGTTGCTGAGATTATTTCCAAAGATATAGCTC
>CAZTXH010000481.1:865-1672 GCA_964617415.1 uncultured Rikenellaceae bacterium
TACATGCAGTAAATTTGCTGGGGTTGGATATAATCAAATCCTTGGTACTGTCGTTTGGAATATTTTCTCATTTCGCTGATACAAACATTTCCGGTACTTATATTGATCGTGTTAGCGAACACAGTATAACCGTAGGATTGACGGCCAGGACTATTGCCGAAAGAGAAAACTTACCACAGGCGCTGATCGAAGATGCCTCCATGGCCGGTGTCCTTCATGACATTGGAAAATTAGTGCTTGCTATCAATTTTCCAAATAACTATTCTAATTTAATTACTTTTGCAGCCGAAAAAAGACTTCCTTTATGTGAATTAGAGTACAAATTTTTTCAGATTTCCCATGCTGAAATAGGTGCGTATCTTATCAGTCTCTGGGGATTTCAGAACAGCATTGTAGAAGCGCTGGCTTTCCATCACAGACCGTATTATTGTCCGGATAAGGATTTCTCGCTGCTTACTGCCGTGCACATAGCAAACGCATTATCCCATAGAAGCAATAACGTAGACAATAATATACTACAAATGCAAATTGAAAGAACTTACCTTGCTCAACTTGGCTTAGGTGGAAGAATTTCACAATGGCTTGGGATGGTTAATTAACGTGAATAGGTGATGAGCAAACAATAATACAAGAAATAGCAAAAATAATTACAGAGAATTTAATCTGGAACAGGAACCCTCTTTTTTTTATACCCTACATTATAACGTCATTTCATATCAAAACCGAATCCGGGTCCATCCGCAGGGAATAATATACCCTTTCTGATGGTGACCGCACCATGTGAAGGATCGTCAACCAATCCTAGAT
>CAZTXH010000482.1:0-258 GCA_964617415.1 uncultured Rikenellaceae bacterium
GTCTTGAATTCGGCACCACCGGTATAACATTATCAGACAGTTGTGCAACTGATATAACTCAAAACTGTGATTATTATTTTCAACCCATCATTGGACAGATAAAGATGGCAACCAACTCTACCTTCAAGTATTTGGTAGTTATTCATAATCTCGGAAACGTCTGGGACAGATACTCTTTATATGTCGACCCTGATAATCCTGAATATAATAGTTGCACTAATCCTGACAGTAGTTCCAGCGCTAATAATGAAAAATTAT
>CAZTXH010000482.1:268-1670 GCA_964617415.1 uncultured Rikenellaceae bacterium
ATCGCACCCAGGAAATCATATTCCTTTTATCTTAAATTAACTACTCCGACCGGGACAGCGGCAAACAGATGGAATTGTACTGATTTGATTGTTACTTCTGAAATATGTGAGAAGATCGAAACCAAAACATTCCACACTCAAACTGTTAATCCCACCAATGATGCTACGCTTTACCTCTTTCAAATTGACCATCCTGATCCTATAAGCTGTTATGATACTCTTACCTACTCTATCTATGTTACAAATGTTGGAATTAATACTGCTTATAATACTGTTATAACAGAGAACTACGATTCATTTGTTGAATTTATTTCATCTGATCCACAACCTGATCCTGCGACGGAAAATACATGGACCATAGGTGAGATGGCTACCAGTAGTTATGCAACGATCGACGTTAAAGTTAAAATAAAAGATGTAGTATATAATGAGCAGCAACTTGTCAACGAGGTCGTTGTTGACTATGAAAACGATGCACAAAATCCTGTTTCATATTCAGAAACTTCTTATGCAACAACAACTGTCAATGCAGATCCCGATATGGTAATAGAGAAGAGCGCTTCTCCTAGTACATTAAAACTTGGAGATACAATTACATATACTCTTAATTATTATAATATTGGCTGCGGAATAGGAACAGGGGTAAAGATAGAGGATAAATATGATGAGGCCCACACCATTGTTATTGATGATGAAGGAGGAAGTATGGATAATGGTAGAATTGTCTGGGATGTCGGGGAAGTTTCCCCCCAGGATGGAATACTTACATTATCTTATACGGTTAAGGTGACTGATGTTAGTTGTGGTGCTGTTCAGATCCAAAATGAAGTCAATATCAGCTCTGTTGAGCCTGATCAGAACATATTGAATAATTCATCATCTGTAAGCCTACTTGCGACCACGTCACCTACCTGGACTTGTTTCCCAGATGACGTTACTGTTGATTGTGATAGTGTGCCCGATGTAGCAATAATTGGAGAATCTGATGATGTATGGGCTATAGATGCATGTGGCAGAGATGTGACTATTACTTATGAAGGTGAAAACAAAACATTTGGAGATTGTGATGACAGATACATCCTTACCCGTACCTGGAGGGCTGAAGATGAGTATAGTAATTATGTAGAAAGAGGCCAGGTAATTACTGTAACCGATAACATTCCTCCAGACATAACATGCCCTTCTTTTACCGGATATAATATTTCTATTGATGAGTTTGACAATATCTCAGTATTTGTTGAAGCAAATTCAGGTGAAAATTATATCATATCCGGTACTGATTTTGATGCTGATGCTTCTGATAATTGTGACATGTCTCCTGGAAAAACATATTCCCTTTCAGGCAGCACATCCGGCACAGGATCAAGTCTTGATGGTATAGTTATTGCCAAGGGTGTAACAA
>CAZTXH010000483.1:0-1668 GCA_964617415.1 uncultured Rikenellaceae bacterium
ACCTGAACCTCTCCTATTACCGGTAGAAATATATTACCTTCCTTATCAACATCATAACCCATTATATACTGACTGGCCTCATCACGCATATACGCTGACTGTGTATATGTACGGGTTCCCTGCAACAAATCCTCTATCGAACCTCCTGGAGTCATTGCTTTGGCTGTGATATATAGTATATCCCTGTATTGAGTCCTGTAATCGGGAATGTCCATAGGGAAGTACTGAGGATTGGTTGTTTCGGGAAGATTGTTGAGGTAGCTTAGCTTTTCGGTGCTGGTGCAACTACTAAGTATTATTATAGCTGATATTATTGGGAGTAATTTTTTCATAAATTAATTTAAGATAAAAGACAAAAGTAATATTTCAAGGTGAAAGGAGAAAGGTAAAAGGAGAAAGTTATTTTGTTGTTCGGGGGCTGACTTTATGGCTGATTGATCCTAAAATGTTTTTAAATTCATAATTTTCTTTCGTTAGTTTTATTATTTCTTCATTCGCAGGGAAAAGCTCTTTAAAAATTCGTAGCCAATAATTTGTTTCGCGCATCTCTTTTAAAGAAATACCGATTTTATTGCCAAAGTCTGCCCTTGACACTGCTGCTTGAGATTCTTCATAGTTGGCACCAGCAGATGTCGCTGCTTTACCAAGTTGATTACTTATTATTCTTATATCATCACTTCCTTTCAAGGATCGAAGCATTTTTATTATATCCACAGCAAATTTGAACAATCGCTTAGATAAATCATTCTCATCCATAATTATAGTTTTTACTTTCACCTTTCGCCTTTAACCTTTCTCCTTGCACTCGGGCATACTTCCGTCCCGTCACTCCCATCTTTTCAACAGGAATAATAAGGTATTACACTGCTGTATTTCATTGCGTTACAAAACGCTACAAGGCAACAGCAGCCTTTTATTTTGTTGTCATCTCACTTCCATCATAATTCCAGAGCGGAAGAAGATCTGCAGGTTTATAATTATTTAAATAATTATCAGCTTCCGCAGGATCAAGAACTATGCATGTTACTTTCCTGTTCACCATTTCTTCAGCTTGTACAACCTTTCTTGCCAGATATTCCCTGTCAATACCCTTACCGACCAGGATCAGTTCAATAACCTGACTGTCTTTACCTCTGGCAAAATCTCCTGTCAGGTAAACACATTCAAGATCTCCCAACCGGTGAATTACTTTCTCAATTACACGGTCAATACCGGTTTCTTTAAGTATCAGGTTATGTATATCCTTATACAGAGGATGTTTATTGTTTGCCTGGAAGATCTTCTTGTTACCTTCCCTTAAAGAGTTCAGAAGACCTGCATTCTCGAACCGGTTTAGCTCTACACGTATGGCATTTGATGATTCCCCGAATTCTGATTCCAGTCCGCGAAGATGCGCCCTGGTATTACTGTTCAGAAAGAATTTCATCAAGAGCTTGATCCGGGTTTGTGAGGTTATGAGGCTGCTTAACATCAGGTCAGGTTAAGGTTATTGAGTAACAAATTTACTCATTGTCGGGATAAAAACAAAATTTATGTGATTTTTTTATGACCTGAATTGGGAGAGAGAGGTTGCATCGGAGGACTGGGTCCTGGGTGCTGGGTACTAGGTGCTGGGTACTAGGTACTGGGTGCTAGGTGCTGGATGCTAGGTACTGGGTCACTGGGTTC
>CAZTXH010000484.1:0-1664 GCA_964617415.1 uncultured Rikenellaceae bacterium
GGAATCACCTGAGCCGGCATAGAGAAGATCAGGATAGCCGTCGTTGTTAAAATCACTCCAGGACTGATCACCTGTAATCAAAGGTCTGATAGCTTTGCTGTCAAAAATATTATGGCTGCTGTTGAATAAATACACTATTCCCTGTGCCACACCGAATCCTTCAGCCTCTTCACCTGAAATTGATATATCAAGGTCACCATCACCGTCGATATCTACAAAGTTTACACCGGAATTAAGTGTCTTAATAAGAGTTTCTCCGGAATCTGAAAAAAGCTGAGCCGATACATTAAATACTGGTATCTGTAATGAAATAAACAGCAATATTGAAATTTTAATATTTCTTCCGGCTTTTTTCAGCATAAATAATTTGACTCGATATTTAATCCTTTAATACTTTCATTCGGTTATTTCTTCCTCCTTTTTCCTGCAGCAAGTCCGGCAAGAAGTATAATTACTATTCCGGCTATTGTCATTAATAATGTTGAGTTTGACTTGAGTTTCTGGCTGCCTGACTCAAATCCGTTATTAAGAGTCATTCTCACACTTTTGGGTTTAATATTTTCAGGCAAATAGATCTTCTGTGTAAATGTTCCGTCCATATTGCCGGTAATCCTGCCAAGCAGATTCCCTTTATCCAAGGAAACAACAATATTGTTTACGGCAAATTCAGCTGGCACATTACCGTATTTGTCATTCAGATCAAGTATCACATTATATATTTTCATTCCGGCAAAAACTTCATCCGTTTCTATGATTTCCTTTATGAAACGTTTTATTTTTATTCTGGTTGTTACATAGGTCTCCAGCTGAGTTTCTCTCTGGATTGTTCTTGCTTCACTGTTGTCAACGGCTGAGATATTGAAATGATAAGTACCCTCAAGAACCGGTATATGAACAGCTGTATAAATGCCATCACCTGCTTTTTCATCACCATTTTTTCCTTCATCATTAAAAAGTAACCTGTCAATTATGAGACGTCTGGGGAATGTCAGTTTGAATTCATCTTCAAGCACATGGGCTCTGAGTTGTTGGTGATCAATATTGTTGAGGAATGATTTCCCCTGTTTGCTGAGGTAAGCTTCTTTTGCCTCTTTCTCAAGATTTCTGATTTCGGGTTGTTCTGACAGCCATTTCAGATATTCATCCAATTCAGTCTGCCTGACCTTTTCAATAACATTATTATCGATATTTTTACTGGTAAGCCAATTACCCAGACTGATTCCCGGGCGGGTTCCTTTAATATACATTTTTTCAAGGTCTTTAATTGGCTCTCCGTCTACCAGTAATTCAGTAAAAATCTTCATTTTATTACCTGTCAGGTATTTTTCCTTATCAAACCAGGTATGGAAATCAATATTTTTAGATGTGTTGATAACGGAATACTGATAATGCTCAGATTCACCATTAATTCCTGATCCGTCTATTTCCAGTTTCCATAAGCCTGTCATTCCGGGCTGGTTGAGTAATTCCTCTGAAAAAGTGATAATTGTATGGTTATTTCTGTTTATAGATGATATTCCAGGCTGTCCGGGTTGTAATTCACCGCCATCAGGAGCATATATTTTAGCACCCAGGTAATTTTGAGTGGGAGTAACCCAGCTTACAAAGACACATATTCTTTCGTCGAAAGAGGTAACAGGAATGTCAAATTGTTTTTTTGCTCC
>CAZTXH010000485.1:0-1661 GCA_964617415.1 uncultured Rikenellaceae bacterium
CCTTCCCCGACGTCTTTTCCATTGACATAATGAATAAATTCATCATTTTCTTCATTAAAACAATATATGCCGGTTTCAGTATATAGAATAACCGAATCATTTACCAGGTCAACCTCGTAACGCTGAGGAAATTCGTTTTTAACACTATAGTTGATATATTCTATATTATCTTCTCCACTTTCCAGTTCTGCACGGTATGCCACATTATCACCACCCATCCACAGCGTATTACTATCCTCTGCAACTACAGAATAAACTGTATTATAAAAGTTAGGATCCAATATATCAGTTACCCACTTGCCATTCTCGTATTTTGCAGTGAAATAACCGTCATTGGCAGCGATGAAGTATCTATTGTCAAAAGGTTTCCAGGTTATTGAATTAATATATCGTCTATCCTCAAGGATATCTGCTTTGTGATCCTTAATTATGAAAAGTCCCCTGTTAGTTGCAGCCAACAATCCTTCTGGTGTCGAGACAATTTGACGGCATTTTTCATTTAATCCTTCAACCTTTTTATAGATATGGTTAATAGATTTCAGTTTACTTACTGTTCTCCGAGTAAGCCTTGTTTGAGGCTTTGCTGTAGAAGGTTCTTCTGTTTCCGGTTTTTGCCCAGCTTGTTGCCTACCTGTTATTTTACCAAAAATCCTTTTGAAAATGTTCCTCCGGCCACTCTTCTGTTCCTCTTCTTCAGCAGCTTCTGCCGGAGATACAGTTTCAACAGGAACCCTTGTATATACCTGAACCTCATCATAACTCTTTACTTCCGCCAGGTAATAAACACCTTCACTGGTTGCAACGAATAATTCATTGTCATGTCTTAGTGCAGAGGTAAGGTTACCGTCAAGTCCGGGGAAAATACTGTAATTTGCCACAGGAAGATGAAGATCGGCCCTTGTTAATCCATACTGGTGCGACAGCCATAGTCCACCGGCATTGTCTTTACCAATAGCATAAACTTCATCATCAGGCAGTTGATTTTTATTATTTATCGTGAAGAGTATATTTCCTGACATTTTTTCAATGACTAGCGCTCCACCATCGAGGGTTGAAAAGGCATAAGCCGTATCACCCAGCGTAATCCCTTCCGACAAAATATTATTCTTAAGATAATCTTCATCCTTTACCTCGTAATCATAATATTTTATACCATCGAAAAGTGAAATATCACCATTGCTCAGTCCTACCAGAACCCTTGCATCATTATAAGGTAATGAAAATAGTATGTCAACATCTTCGGTAAGATATCCTGTTACAATAGGAAAAAGAGTATCACTCTCAAGCCTGTACAAACCTTCTCCCAGAATATTTATATAAGTATTATCTGGTGTAATGAACATTCCTGTAAAAGGATGATCAGGTTTTGAATTGAGTTGAAGTTCACATATACCTACACTAAGGTTATAACGACTGGTTGTTTGCTCACTATAGAACCAGGCAAGAGAATCACTGAATATTATCCTGGTTATTACACCTGTTCCGGATGAATCACCTGACAATGAGACATAATCATAAGAACTGGCATCATTCTTTTCGAGATACCCGTAGTTATTATCACCTCCGATATATATCTTTCCATCATATGGATTTTTTTGCATTGCATAAGGAATGACAGGAGTCCTTATTGTTGTCCAGTCCTTACCATCAAAGGTCAATAT
>CAZTXH010000486.1:0-1301 GCA_964617415.1 uncultured Rikenellaceae bacterium
GAAATAAGTAGCCATTGGTATAAACAGAAGGGCTACAGCCAGTGAAACCAGCAATGTTGATATTATTGAAACGCCAATATTTTTCCCAATTATCTTTATGAGGAAATTTGTAGAAAAGATAAAGGGAAAGAACACCATGATGGTTGTGAGTGTTGCCGCAAAAATTGCCTTCCATACCTCAGTTGTACCCTGTTGCACCGAGGTTCTGTAATCCATTCCGGTACCTGCAAGCCGGTAGGTATTCTCAAGTACCACCACCGAATTATCAACAAGCATCCCTATGGCAAGGGCCACACCTACAAGAGTAAGGCTGTTTATTGTTATGTTAAATGCATAGAAGAAGTTGAATGCAGCATATACAGAAATGGGTATGGCGACAGCTATAATTGTAACCAGCCTGAAATTCCTGAGGAAGAACCATAGAATAATAACTGCCAGCAGAGCACCGGCAATGGCAAGTTTTATGATCTGCTTTATATTCTCTTCCATTGTTTCGGCACTGTTGTACTGTACAACAATATCGACTCCGGCAGGTGAAAGTGTCTTATTTAGTTTATTTATCTGGTCAAGGGCTTCATGTGAAAGCTTAATGAGATTAGCCTGATTATCATTTACCAAATTTATGGTTACTGCATCCATGCCATTGACCCTGCTGTAAGATGTCTGTTCCCTTACACCATAAAATATTTCGGCAATATCCTTGAGCAGAACGGGCCCCTCCTGTTTTACTATTATACTGCCTATATCATTAACATCGGTATACTCCGAGGTTATATTTACGAAATACTCGTTATTACCATCAACTACTTTTCCGGCAAAGGTTTTTTCACTGCCATTATTGTTAAGCAGTGTTCTGACCTGCAACATAGTGATTCCCAGAGATTTACATGCTTTTTTGTTTAGGCGGACTTCTATTGAATTCTCCTGACCACCATAAATCTGAACACCTGCAATACCATCAATATTTTCCAATTTGGTTTTGATCTCCCTGTCAGCAATGTTTCTTATCCTGTCTACTCCTCCCTCACCTCTTACCTGGAGTGACATGAACTGGTTTATGAGTTGTTCAAGATCTATCTTAATAACATTGACAATAAATTCATTGGGTATAGAATTTCTGACAATATCTATCTTTTCCTGAAGTTTCAGGTATGCATATTTAAGGTCGGTATTCTGACTATAATAAATAATAATTGTTCCGTAGCGGGAAGAAATATTCGATTCAATTTTTTCAATGCCCTCAAGTGTTCCGGCGGCTCCTTCGAGAGGTATAATTGCCTGTGTCTCGATATATTTAGGAT
>CAZTXH010000486.1:1311-1661 GCA_964617415.1 uncultured Rikenellaceae bacterium
ATTTAGGATCCATTTCAAGAGGGGTAGCTACCTGGACAATCAATGCCGGAAGCTGGGCATTTGGGATTAGTTCCAGTGACAAATTCTTATAAGAGACGAAACCGACCATAGCAAGCCCGATAAACAACATACTTATTAGGATCTTTCTTTTTAATATAAAATCCATCTCTCTCTTATAAATTATATAGTATCAACAGTGACTTTTCTTTTACCTCTTACAAAGTTGCTGAAAGTGTCCAGAACCCAGTAAACGCAGGGAATAACAACCAGTGTGAGCAGGGTTGAGGTGAGAAGTCCTCCTATAACTGCAAGAGCCATCGGCGCTCTCAATGATGCACTTTCTCCGATTC
>CAZTXH010000487.1:0-1658 GCA_964617415.1 uncultured Rikenellaceae bacterium
TCCCAGACCTCTCACGTTATACTTTGCTAAAATATATCCCGCCATAGGACACGTAATAGCGATAAAAGAGACTGCTACCGAAGATATCAGGAGGCTATTTATAAAAAAGCGAAAAAATGGGGCCACCTGTGGTAATTTGATGTAATTTGATAGTACCCACACCTGTGGCCATATTCGTGGAGGCACGGCAATAATGTCAGTCCTTGCCATAAAGGAAATGAGTATTGCCCAGATAAAGGGCGATACCATAACAACGCTTGTGATAATTATTGCGATGTACAGGAGTATCGTTTTTGTCGACTGTTTTATCTTGCCTGGTCGAAACCTTGCAGATGTTTCTAAAGCGCTCAAGCTTTTCTCTCCTGAAACACTTTGAACTCAATTAATATGAATATGACGGACATGACAAAAATTATCATGGATATGGCGCTTCCCTTTCCTGTATTTGAATAGGTGAACACCTCCTGATACATTCGCAGCATTAGAACCTGTATCTCGGCGCCACTTGAGATATCCGTTCCCTGGCTCATCGTATAAACCTCCGTAAATGCAGACCATGCGATCAAGGTTGCCAACACTGTGCCGAAGAGCAGTGTTGGTTTGATCATCGGCAACTCAATACGGGTAATGGTATGCCAGCCGCTTGCCCCATCTATTCGAGCTGCATCAGTAAGGTCTCGAGGAACAGCCTTCAATGCAACGAGAAATACAATAAGAAAAAATCCCAAATTTTTCCATACATGTATTCCTATTATTGCCAATAGAAGAATCCTGGGATTACTCATCCAGGCTACCTTGGGAATACCGACCAGGCTTAATAGATAATTTGCCAGCCCAAAATCTCCAGGGCTGAAAAAAAACCTCCAGATAATAATCGCTGGAACCATAGGTAAAATGTAGGGAATAAAATATAAAGTCTGGAAGAAGCCTTCCGCTCTGATTTTTCTGCCTCTTACCCTTCTACTGAGCAATAGTGCAAAAACAAGACCTAAAATTATTTCACCCGGCACCGCAATTGCTATGAATTCCAATGAGTTGATAAATGATCTGACGAACTGTTTATCGCTGAACAGGGTTAAGAAATTCTTAAATCCCACGAATTTTGTAACCGGCCTTATAAGGTGAGCATTAGTGAGTGACAGACTGAGGTTCGTGATTATTGGAAAAACCCTGATAGACAGAAACAACAACACGAGAGGTATAAACACTGCCCAAATAAATATTATCCGGCCTCTTTTCAACGATCCGGGTTTTCCAAACCAACCATATATAATGCTCTCCCTCTTCATAATCCCTTTTCCTTATAAACCAGTCCGGTAAATTAATAGCCTGATAGCCATTATTTAAATAATGGCTATCAAGCATTTCGTGATCTCCCTTTGATTCCCTCTACAACAACTACTTTGCCAGGAGATCAGATTCATCCAAGATTCGGTTTGTTTCCTTGGCCATATCGTCTAACACTTTCCTTATTTCCCTCGGATTATCCGAAAGTTCCGGTCTTTTAAGAGCTTCCAGAAGCATCTCTCCGAATCTTGTGCGTAACTCCAGGTTGTTGGGAATTACATCATAAGGAACCAATTCATATCCAGGTGTAGTAAAGGAATCGACAAAAACCTTCAAAGCAGGATATTCCTTATAAATGGCCGAATAGTCAA
>CAZTXH010000488.1:0-1653 GCA_964617415.1 uncultured Rikenellaceae bacterium
GGATGGATCCGACCCTGGAAGATAATATCAATGTAACTGTAATTGCTACCGGTTTTAAAGGAAATGATAAATATGTTCCTAAAGATGAAAAGAAGAGGATTTTTGATCTTGAAAAAACACAACAGATCTCAATTTTCCCTGACAATTCAGGCAAAAAGCCAAAACTCAACGAACCAACCTTGAAAAAGACTTCCGAGGAAACCGGGGAAAATAAAGGGTATTCTTTCATTAAACCCGATCGTACACCCGAATATGAACCGATAGCAGAACCAGAGTGTGAACACGAACCGGAGAAGGAATCCGAGAAAAATGAACTCGTATTTGACCTTGAAGGGGATTTTACTTTATCAGATAAAACAGCAAATATTGATAGATCTGAATATGAAGTTCCCAAAATGAAGAATCTAAATGATTCAATCGAACATAAAAAAGAAATACTTCAGAAACAGGCGAAAGAAAGGGCTGAAAAATTACAAGGAATAAAGTACAATAATTTGAGTGAAGAAGAATATAAAGAGGCCTTTGATGTTCCTGCTTATATGAGACGAAAAATCAAATTACAGGATACACCGCATTCTTCAGAACAGGGTATTTCAAAATATAATCTTACAGACGATAACCAGATCCTGGGGAATAACAGGTTCCTTCATGATAATGTTGATTAAAAATTATTCAGCTTGTCAATCTGGTCCTTAATTGTACTTGGTATATCGGCTGGATAGAATACCGTTATCCATATGAAAATCAATATTTGATAGTTTAAGTTTGATAATCACAATGTGCATTCCCATGTAATTTAACATATCCATAAGGTGATCCAGGGCAAGTCCTCCGCCCTGGGCACCTGAGGATATTTCCACCAGGGGTCTTTTTTACTCAGGAACAATCTGGATACAGTTATCCATAGAAAAACTTTTTCAATGTGCCCTTGTATGAACCGCTAAATCCGGTTAAATAAAATTGAGCTTATCGTGTTGGTCAATCAGTGGGAATGGTTTTATTAATCTTTTATATTTTCAAGGAATTTGATATGCTGATCCCTGAATACGGTTTCATTCATATTATGTTTATCTACGGCAATAGGTTCAAGGAGAATCGATGGCACATCCTTTACCCCATTATTGATTTTTGTTAAATTATCTGTAATGTCTTCCTCGCTTACCAGTTTAAGTGCAATCTCTGCAGCTTTATATGCCAAAGGTTTGATAGCCTTATATACAGTCATTGCCTGCCTGTTCTGGATAATATTCTTGCACGCTTCATATTCAGCATCCTGCCCAGTAACCAGGACATTCTCCCTGTTATGATTATCAAGCGCGGAAATTACCCCACCGGCTATGGCATCATTAGGTGCTAAAATCACATCAATTGGTGTATTAGCATTAGTCGATAAATAGGTGTCCATAAATATCATAGCCTCCAGTTCGTTCCACGCCTCCAGTGTTTTGTCTTCAATGATCTTAATTTTGCCAGAATTCACATATTTTTCCAATACTTTCCCTTCACCTGCTCGTATATATGAAGTATTCTTGTCGGAAACCGGACCACTTATGATCATATAGTTGCCCTTTGGTTTCTGTTGTACAGCATATTCAGCCATCAGTGTCCCCACCTTCTCATTGTCGTAGGATAAGTAAAAATCAACATCTGCAT
>CAZTXH010000489.1:0-1646 GCA_964617415.1 uncultured Rikenellaceae bacterium
ATATTCCTCTTGAACCGACATGTACGGAAAAAGATTATAATATTAAGGTTAATGTAATACGATAAAAATACCATGGAATGAAGAACAAATATTCATATCCGGTTAATAAAATTATAACAGTACTTTTTATTGCAATTTTGAGCATGATGCCACTTAAGGTATTGTCTCAGGAGGAAACAACATGTGCTGAAAACCTGAGAAATGCACAGACACTTTTTGATAACGGACAGGTAGAAGAGATATCAGGGCTGTTGTCCGAATGTCTTAAATCGGGATTTAACCGTGAAGAAGAACTGACAGCATATAAGCTAATAATACAGACCTTGCTTTTCCAGGATAAAAGTAATCAGGCTGATTCGGCAATGCTGGCATTCCTGAAAAAGAATCCTGAGTACCAGCTGAGCCCTACCGATCATTCCAGCTTTGTTCACCTGTATAATAATTTCAATGTAAAACCTGTGGTCCAACTGGTCATACATGTTGGTACAAATCTGCCGTTCCTTACATTTATTGATCCGCATTCCCTTTCGAGCGATGCTGAATCATCATCAAAATATACAACAGACGCGATAAACCTCTTTGCTTCACTTGAAGCAAAATTCGCAATAAGTTCAAAGATCGAGATGAACATTGAAGGAGGATATTCCCAATTATCCTTTAAAAACAGGGAAGATTTTCTGGGTATCGGGATCGTTAACTATAGTGAAGACCAGAGCAGGGTAGAGATTCCTGTTACAATGACATATAATTTTGTGAATTTCGGTAAGTTCACAGCTTATGTCAGGGCCGGTGCCGGTCCTGCTTTTAATGTTTCAGCAACTGCAAAAGACATATCATTTTCAAGTGCAGGCATAATTTATTTTTCAGAATTAAAAAGCCCGGAAATTTCAAGGAATGATTCCCGTATAAAAATGGATATTTTCGGCCAGGTTGGCGGAGGGATCAAGCTTAAAATACCCAGGGGCTATCTGAACTTTGAAATCAGAACGAACCTTGGTTTTTACAACCAGGTCCTGGCCGGAGGATATTCGGCTACTCAGCTTGAAGGATATTACTACGATGATGATGACTTCAATCTGAATGATGTGAATTTCAGTTTTGGATATACTCTGATTTTCTACAAACCGTCAAAAAGAAAGTAACACAAGATGAAAGGCAGGATATTTTTTGCAGTTATATTTATATTTCTTACCTCATGTGAAAAGGGAGAAACCGATGATACCATTCTGAAGTTTTTCAGCAAAGCTTATAAAGATACAGGTAACAGTGTCGCTATTGGCAAGGATGAGCAGGGTAACGATCTTTATTACATATGTGGCCAGTTCACAGATAAATTATCAAACAGTGCAAATTTAAGAGCCGGAGTTCTTAGGGCAGGTCTTAATGGAAATATGATAGATTCTGCAAAAATATTTGGAGATACAGAGGGTTCAGCTTCCAAGGTAATAGTACTTGATAATGGTGATGTTGTCTGCACCGGATACATACTTGACAATGAAGATTTTGACAAAGACCTCTTTGTATGGCACCTTAATCCGGACCTCACAACAAAAAACTGGAAAATATATAATAGTGACGATAATCAATATGGTGTAGATATCCTGGAAACTTCGCCAGCGGTTGAGGTTATTGGAAAAGGGGGCAAG
>CAZTXH010000490.1:0-1642 GCA_964617415.1 uncultured Rikenellaceae bacterium
GTATAAACATGAGGATGCTCCACAAAAATCAGTGTTCCTGGTTGATGTCTCGTACCTGACACATCAATACCTCCTCTCTCTTTTTTACCAACGATAAGTTCCTTGAATAAAGATGCCTGATAATCCCAGGTTTCCTTATAATCCATCAAGCCAATATCCTCATATTTAACACTATAACTCAAGTTTGTCTCTCCAATTTATATGACACAAGATAATGAAAATTAGCGAGCCTGTACATGTTTTTCTGCATGAAAAGATGATCTCACAAGAGGTCCGCTTTCAACAAATTCGAATCCTTTATCAAGAGCCTTTTTCCTGTACTCTTCAAATTTCTGTGGAGTAATATATTCAACCACTTCCATATAGTCGTGAGAGGGCTTAAGGTATTGTCCCAGTGTCAGGATTTTACATCCCGCATTCACAAGGTCATCCATGGTTTCATATATCTCATTCTCTTTTTCCCCTAATCCGAGCATAAATCCCGACTTGGAAATTTTCTTCTCCTGAGAAATATATTTTATAACGTTAAGACTCCTTTCATATTTTGCTTTTGTTCTGATTAAAGGAGTAAGTCTCCGTACGGTCTCGATATTATGTGAGATCACATCAGGTTCTGCTTTAACTACTATATTTATATTTTCCGGTTTCCCATCAAAATCGGGTATTAGTGCTTCCATTGTTATCCCCGGATTTTCCTCTTTTATCCTTCTGATAACCTCTGCCCAGAAAGAGGCTCCTCCGTCAGGCAGATCATCACGGTCGACAGAAGTAATAACACAGTGTTTTAAGCCAAGTATCTTGATTGATTCTGCAAGTCGTTGAGGTTCATTTCTGTCAGGAGCCAAGGGTTTGCCAGTTCTTGTATTGCAAAATTTACATGCCCTGGTACAAATATCGCCAAGTATCATAAAGGTAGCTGTGCCGGCATTCCAGCATTCTCCTATGTTTGGACAATTCCCGCTGGTACATATCGTATTAAGCCGGTTAGCTACAATAAGTCTTTTAATCCGTGAATAACTCTCCCCGCTCGCTCTCTGCATTTTAAGCCATAACGGTAATCGTCTACTATACTTCATCCTCCAATTTTAATTGCTGCAAAAATACAAAAAACTCTGTGTCCCGATAGCAATCGGGACTCTGTGTAATAAAAAACCAGAAAAAGAAAAACTAACACAGAGTTACTCAGAGTGCACACAGAGTTACACAGAGAAAAATATTATATTTGTTAGACCTCATAAATTAACTTAAAAATAAAATATTATGGCAACCGGTGACTTTAAAATAAACCCTAACCACCAGACGGTTATAGGTGATTTCCCAAAAGTAGGTATTCGTCCTGTTATAGATGGCCGTGAACAGGGAGTTAGGGAATCACTCGAGAAACAGACAATGAATATGGCGAGAAATGCAGCGTCTCTCATATCAAAAAACCTGAAGTATCCGAATGGTAAAGCTGTGGAATGTTTGATAGCTGATACTACTATCGGCGGTGTTGCAGAAGCCGCTTCATGTGCAGAAAAATTCAAAAAATCGGGTATCGGTGTAAGCCTTACTGTAACTCCCTGCTGGTGCTATGGAAGCGAAACAATCGATATGGATATCGTAATGCCAAAAGCAATCTGGGGTTTTAATGGTACCGAGC
>CAZTXH010000491.1:0-1637 GCA_964617415.1 uncultured Rikenellaceae bacterium
GGCTAAGAGAGCTTCCACACTTTTCGCACTGATCCCCGTATGCCTCTTCATTGCTGCAATAAGGACAGGTTCCGGTAATATATCTGTCGGCAAGAAAACAACCTACCTCTTCATCGTAATATTGTTCCGTTGTCTTTTCGATAAACTCACCTTTTTTATAAAGCGTCAGAAAAAAGTCTGAAGCAGTTTCGTAATGTATTTTATTTGATG
Organism: uncultured Rikenellaceae bacterium; assembly: GCA_964617415.1. Classification (GTDB taxonomy): domain Bacteria; phylum Bacteroidota; class Bacteroidia; order Bacteroidales; family VadinHA17; genus LD21. The sequence goes on from CAZTXH010000491.1 coordinate 211, forward strand.
TTCGTGAATAGATATCGAAAGAAATTCCAAGATCCTCAAAAGCTTTTTTGTTTAATGCATGATACCTGTCAACAATCTCCTTTGGTGAAACTCCCTCCTTACGTGCTTGAAGTGTAATAGGAACACCATGTTCATCTGATCCGCAAATAGATATCACATCCTCTCCTTTCATTCTCAGATACCTTGTGTATATATCAGAAGGAACGTATACTCCGGCGAGGTGGCCGATATGTATAGGGCCATTTGCATATGGAAGCGCAGATGTGACAAGATATCTTTTATATTTCTTCATAATGTTGATAATGAACCAGTAACATTTTATAAAATGAACAAAGATAATAAAAAACCGACCCCACACTCACTGAAGAAGGCTTAAATGGAAACATTATTCATTACTTTTACAGTTAGTAAAGATTAATATTTATTATGAAAGCTGCAGAAAAAATACGGCCTCCATTTCTTAAACCGGGTGATGAGGTTGCCATTGTTTCACCGGCATTTGCCATTGAGGATGAAAAGATGGAAGCAGCAGTCACCTTACTTGAATCCTGGGGACTTAAAGTACATGTTGGGAAGAATGCAATGAAACAGGAAGGCCCCTTTGCCGGTAATGATGAAGAGAGATTTGAAGATCTTCAGGCAGCAACAAATAATAAAGAAATTAAAGCGGTAATCTGTTCCAGGGGTGGTTACGGAATACTTAAAATTATTGACCGGATTGATTTTTCAGAACTACGCAGTTATCCTAAATGGTATGTGGGATACAGTGATATAACAGTGTTGCATAACTGGCTCTCAGAGAAGTACAATATCGTTTCGATCCATGGAGAGATGCCATTGAATTATAATAATTCTGAAAAAACAGAAGCTACAATGGAATCTCTGTATAATGCATTGTTTAAAGGTTCTCCTCCACTACAATGGAGGGGGGATTTCAGAAGGGAAAGAAGTATTGAAGGGGAGATAGTTGGAGGGAACCTGTCGCTTTTATATAGTCTTGCAGGTATGGCCGGAGGGCTAAAAACACAAAATAAGATATTATTCATTGAAGAGATCGGCGAATATAATTATCACCTTGACAGGATGATGACATCTCTAAAGCTGGCAGGCAAACTTAAAGAACTTGCTGCACTTGTTGTTGGAGGTATAAATGAGATAAATGAAACAAAAATACCGTGGGGTAAAAGTCCTGAAGCAATAATATCAGATATCGTTGAGAGTTATGATTTCCCGGTTTTATTCAACTTTCCTGCCGGACATATAAATGATAACAGGGCATTCTATATTGGCCATAATGCCAGGATAGATATCAATGGGGATGTTGCAACCTTGACCTTTATCTGATTATCAGAAAGCTGAGAGAAGAAGATCGAGATCTTTTGAAAGTATCCCGTATTTCTGTCCGAGTGTTTCGTTAGTCAGGATAC
>CAZTXH010000492.1:0-1606 GCA_964617415.1 uncultured Rikenellaceae bacterium
TATCCGAACGTCGACAATAAGCTTCTCCGGTATTCCCGGAACGCGGCATATCCTTTTTATGTGCTCCACCAGACAGTGATCGTTGTCATTGGATATTATGTGGTGCAGCTGTACACTGGTGTGCTTTTCAAGTTCCTGATAATCGTCATAGGCTCGCTTGTCGGGACCATTGGCCTTTACGATCTGATTGTCAGAAGAACCATCGTGACAAGATTCCTGTTCGGCATGAAATCAAAGGCACGAAAGAACTGAGTGCCGGGCGTAGAGCTCACTAGAGGCCAGTTTGCTGAAAATCATTCGGCATATTTTTCTACCTTTATATCGGTAATGGCAACACGTTTCGGTTTGGCGTCCATAGGTCCGCCAAATACCCACATATTAATATGTAATCTCATATTATCACTAGGTTCCGGTATATAGTCGACATTTGTGTAGCTATACCGGGCAATAATTTTGTTTCCATCACGTACATAGAAGGAGACAATGTCTTTTTTCCAGTCCATTTCAAAGGTCAATAGATTGCTATCAGGCTTAGGTAGTGTTATACGGATTAAGTTCTTAGGTGTTCCATTGTACGGTTGGACCACGAACTGCGCATTCCCAATTTGTTCTATATCAGAATGGACTTTCCCGAATATTTCTATAATATCTATCTCTCTGAATGTATTTTCACCAATCCAGTCGGGATTTTTATCGTACGTGAATATTCCAAGAACGGTATTTTGCTCGTCGAATAAAGACCCCCACGGATCCGGGTCTGCGGGCTGATCATTCGCTTCCTGATATCCATAAGATTTAACTGTAATACTATATTTACCATAAAAAAGTTTCTCTTCCAGAACGGCTTCCGCGCAGCTCCAACCGGGTTGTCCCTCCCATTCAGGCCCATAACGTCTCATTATGAACTGCAGCTCATTCTTTTCAGGATCCACCTGAACATTTTGAGGGAACCAGAAGTTCAAATTGTCATCTGGAGGGGATTCCTTGTATTCCAAAACATCTAGAGCATGCTCCCTGAGTATTGATAGATCATAAGCATGATACTTAGTATTGAATCTCATACCCTTCCATTGAATGATATATCCGGTGTCAGCATGATCATCATCCCAGTCAACAACACTATTAAATTGATCCGTTGCGTACAAGTTACTGTGCCCCGATAATGCATAGAACATTGCTGAAAATAGCAGAATTGTGAAAAATATTGTGAGAATGTACCGTGCTCTCTTGTTTTTCATATCTAATAACCACCGGTTTGCTAACTACCGTATACTTACAACTCTAGACTGTCAACTTATTGTTTTTCCTTAACTGTTATACCCAGAAAATTTAAAATTTGACCCCCTTTTCTTAATAATCTAAAATGTAATCTGAGTTTTATATTTAAGTCATAGAGTAATGATTTGACCTATAAATCACTGTTATACAGGATTACATTATGAGTAAAGCAAAGAAAAAAGAAATACCTTCAGTGCAGGACATGTTTGATTTTAGAAATAAAGTTGTAATCGTTACAGGAGCCGGCAGGGGTATTGGGGCAGGGATTGCTGTCCGTTTTGCAGAAGCAGGAGCAAATATAGTAGTAAATTACCGAACAGATGAGGCC
>CAZTXH010000493.1:0-1605 GCA_964617415.1 uncultured Rikenellaceae bacterium
CTTATATATCGAGCACTCCCAGCAGTATCATCAGTCTCAACAATTATAACACCTCTCAGGTTATTAAGATATGTCATACACTGAGATAAGGCAATGGGGTGTGATCTGATTTCCCTGATTGACATTATTGACTGCCCGGGTAGCGCCATCAGGTTTTGTTTTATTCTCAGGTTTATCTCTCCGAGGATCTTCATACCGGATTCCCTGATGAGGTTATAGTTATACAGGATGCTTCCTGATCGTGCATTCTCTATGGCCATAACTGCATAATCAGCCTTCTCGTCATTAACAGCAATAAGGGTCCGGTCGAAGGTGATGCAGGGTAAAATGTCAAAAGAATCACTGTTGAAGTATAACCTGGCAGCAACTTCATGAAAACTTCCTTTTTCTCCCTGGATCGCTATTTTCATTATTATATTCTTTTTAAAAAAAAAGTCCCCTTTTCCGGGGACCTTGTATCATATTAATTCATATCCTTTACACAAAAATCCCCTTATCTCTTTTTATAATAAAAAAAGAAATAAAAAGAATAAGCGGCACAATTGTGTACAATATTCATCTTTTCGCAATATTGGCTTACAAAAGTAATGTAAAATTTAAATATTCAAAAAAAATAATGGAAATTATAATGACAAACCTGCCTGCCGTGAAGGCAGGGAAATCACAGAGCTACACTAAAATTTAATCTGTATCCCTTTGATAATGACGATCCTTTAATACTTCCTCAATATCTTTAAGAGTTATTCCTTTGGTCTTTAATAGAATAAGCAGGTGGTATAAAAGATCAGCAGCTTCATTTTTGAATTTGTCAATATTATTGTTTTTTGCCTCGATGATAAGTTCCACAGCTTCTTCTCCAACTTTCTGTGCTGCTTTATTTATACCTTTCTTAAAAATACTATTTGTATAGGAATCTTCAACATTATCATCGATTCTCTGTTTAATGATATTCTCGAGTCTGTAAAGAAATAGGCTATCAGAATCGTTATCAAAGCAGGATATATTTCCTGTATGACAAACCGGGCCTGCCGGGTCAACAAGGATCAGAATTGCATCGTTATCGCAATCTGTTATTATTTTTTTAACATTCAGGAAGTTACCTGATGTTTCACCCTTTGTCCATAAACGATCTTTACTTCTGCTGAAAAAGGTTACCCTCTTTTCTTTGAGTGTTTTTTCGAGTGCTATATCATTCATATAACCGACCATCAATACCTGTAATGTTTTGTTGTCCTGTATTACTACCGGTACAAGGTCGTTCCCTTTTTGAAAATCGATTTTGTTCATAACCAATATTTTTAACTCTGTGTCTCTCTGTGCCTTTTTCATCCACCGAAGCCTAGGCGAAGGTGGACTTTGTGTCCCTCTGTGAAACTCATAATTTAAAAACTTACGCAGAGTTCCACTGAGTTGTCACAGAGTTACACAGAGATTAGATACGTATTTCAATTCCTTCTTTTTTAAGGTATTCTTTAAGTTCTTTTATATCAATTTCTCCATAATGGAATATACTTGCTGCCAGTGCTGCACTACATCCTGTTGAGGTAAAAACCTCTTTAAAATGTACTTTGCTTCCTGCACCTCCTGAAGCTATCACAGGAATGT
>CAZTXH010000494.1:0-1604 GCA_964617415.1 uncultured Rikenellaceae bacterium
ACTTATTTAAAAAATTCTAGCTTATGTTTTTTCAAACATAATACCTCTGTGTAACTAATAAGTTAAAAACTTACACAGAGAGTCACGGAGAAGCCACAGAGTTACACAGAGATTGACATTGAGATAAGTTATTACTTGAGATTCTTCCAGAATCTCTCCTCGGAGAGTTTCAGGTCTCTTGCTCTCTTCCTCTCAAGAAAATAATAGTATAGAATAAGTATAGTTCCTGCTATAAAAATACCGATGAGCAGATATTTTACAATTTGCGATATGTCGTAACCGCTTACTCCTGTCATTATTGCAGATTCAGGAACACCTTTTATTATTTTATGGCCAACCTCGATATTGAAGATATTCTTTATGAAAAAGAGAGATAGAAATGCTATCAATCCCGATACAACAGGTGTTGCTATCCACCCTATTCCTATTTCACCAAGCATTCTGAAATTAATATTTCTGGCTCCCCTGTAAAGTCCGATCCCGATGACACATCCTACAATTACCTGGGAGCTTGATACAGGTACCAGAGGAATAGGAGGTAGACCTATCCGGACCATAAAGTTTGCGAGTGCGGTTGATGAAAAGATAAAAAGGACAAGCGATTGAGCCAGGACAACAACAAGAGCAGCTTCGGATGTCAGCTCTACAATACTACCACCAATTGTTTCCATTACTCTTCTTGAATATGTTATAATACCCAGTGAAATAGCTATACCGCCTAAAAGAAACAATTGCTGATTTGATGATAAAGAAAAGAGTCCCAGATTGATCTCCTGTAGATTAAATGCAGGAACAAATACACCCATTACATTAGCTATATTGTTGGCACCCAGGCTATAAGCTCCGAATGCGCCTACAACTATCAAACCAATCTTTAAGTATGATTCAAAAGTTATAAGATGAATTCTTGTAGACTTTTTGAATTTTGTTATAAGCATATAAAGCAATATTGCAAAAAATGCTCCCAGCAAGGGACCTGATACCCAGGTAACAACGATTTTAGAAAGTGTACCTGGATCTGTAGTATTACCTGTAAAAAGATTCCATCCTATTATGGCTCCCACTATAGCCTGCGTAGTGGAAACAGGCAGAGAGAATTTTGTCATTGCATATACTGTTATAGCAGCTGCAAGGGCAAGAGTAAAAGATCCTCCGATTTCATTGACACTACCTAGTTTTCCAAGAGTACCGGAAGTCCCGGCTCCCTGGAAAACAGCTCCCAGAATGACTGCTATTGAGGCTATAATAGCTGCTCTCCTGAAAGTTATCATCTTTGATCCTACAGCTGAACCAAAGATGTTTGAGGCGTCATTTGCACCCAATGACCAGCCAAGAAAAAGTCCGCTTGTCAGGAAAAATAGTATCACATTATGATCTTTATAGCCATTCTTGAAAGCAGATCTGCAGCCCCCTGTGCGAAGTCAGATATTTTCTCAATATGGTTGATAGTATATCTTAATTGAGCTTTATGGGCAAGATCTATATCATTCATCTCATGGAAAATCCTTTTTCTTGTGTCAAATGAGAGCTTGTCTGTTTCGGTTTCATAATAATAGACCTTCAGCAATTTTTCCCTTACTGTATGAGGTGCCGTGAAATATGCC
>CAZTXH010000495.1:0-1599 GCA_964617415.1 uncultured Rikenellaceae bacterium
CAGTATGATTGAGAAAAAAGAAATATTTGGTGATGCAAGTATTGTGGAGAAGAAGTTTAAGCTGAGGAATCAGTTGAGTTTTGGAAATGATAAAGACAGAGAGATGCTTGAGCGAGTTATGGCAGGAAAAGACACGCTTTCCATAGGAAGTGAAGTGAAAGGTGATGGAAGAGGATTTACTGAGGTAATAAACAATGACGGAAGCAGAAATATTTCCGCTTACAGTTCTGGGAGTGATGATTATCGCACATGGCTAGCTGAATCTGTGATATTGCAGCATGAGGCACATAGAAGCGGGTTGGTGGAATCTGACAACAGCTTTGAGACAGAGGAAGCAGTTGCTGCGCATGCTATAATGGCAATGGAAATGGCTGGGCAATTTGGTATAGACTTTATCGGTAAGGATTCAAATCTTATTAATGATGTGATAAAATATGCAGCAGGTAAAGAAGCATTTAGTAAATATGTAAGTGATAATTATGATTCGAGCGCGGATTATTGGTTATTAAAATTAGATAATACATTAGTTGATGACGGTAGTAATGATTTAAATGTAGAATATGAATATTTAGATTGGGATACGGGCCAGGTAAAAATAGGAACTACGAAAAGAATAACAGATACAACAGGCTCAAGAAGCCAATCTTTAATAAAATATTTAGGACTTAATAGAGCATATGAATTGGCAGGAAAACAGGGGATAAATTTAGATAATCTAAGTTCATATGATGATCAAACCTTAATAGATGTATTAGAATCAGATATTAACACAGTCAAATATATTAAAAATCATAATATAAAAGTAGATCTTACCCAAACGCAAAGAGAGAAGCTTGCAGGTGAATATTTGATGAAGAGTGCGGGCATGGTCTGGGATAATGCCAGCGGTTGGTTAAATGGTGGAAGCAATGTTTCTTTTACCTTTACTGATAGAAAACTACCTGGTCGTATATTATTTACAAACGAAATTATTAATGGTGAATATGAAAAGAATGTAATATATGCAAATGTGTTCAGGCATAAAACGAGCTACAATATAGAATGGGAAGATGGTTTAGATGAATGGGATAATAAAACATATGAAGGTCTTGATAAGACAATTTACTTTAGAGAAGATCTTAAAGGGAGTGTCCTTGATACATATTTATTAGAAGGGCTTCAGACAGTTGACGTATATAATCGTATTGATCATTTAGGTGTTAACAGGAATCAACCATTTTATGACTTATTTCGTGGTTTTAACAAAATGTCTGCATATGACTATGCATTGGACAAGTTTGATATACAGGGAAACACCATTAGACCTGGAGAATTATATATGCAGATGAATGAGAATAACACCATGACATTTCATGGTACTTATACATTAGCAGGAGAAAGCGTAGGTTTCGATGCTGCATTAACGGCAGGTGGTAGGTGGATGTGGCATGATGATGCTAATCTTCTGCATAAATACAGTGATGCTTGTTTTATTCCTTCTCGAGCAGATAATAATGCCTTATTCGATTATTTAAAGAATAATTGGAAAATATATGCACTCTATGACATTAAGACGTATGTTTATGAAGAAGATTATAACTGGAAAAACTATTTTAATTT
>CAZTXH010000496.1:0-1591 GCA_964617415.1 uncultured Rikenellaceae bacterium
CGCAGCAACAAAGCTCCATCTGTCAATTTCACTGTACCTCATTGCCTCAAGTAGTTCATAAGGATCAGCATAATCCTCTTTTGTTACAGAAGGCATAAGATCATACCAGTAATACCATTGCTTCATAATATAGTATAGAGTATCTCTGGCCTTGGCCGGTAGTCCTTTAGTGATAACAGGCTCAGGATCTGGCTCAGGAACCTCTTTTTCACATGAAGCAGTTATTATTACCAGTGCAGTAAGAAGATATAATAATTTCTTCATTATTTTATTTATCACTTAACAGATTCAAAGTTACTAATTTATCCTATTGCCAGTCTACGGTTCTGAATACAAATTTCGGTAATTAGAAGCAACAAACTGGGTGAAGTTGTATAATAAACGGGTTCGTGAAGGATAAAGTGTATGAATATTAAAAAAGAGACGGATATACAATATTGTTTATTTTATCGGCGAGGGGGTAATGGGATGATTTCAAATTTTGTATATGGTACCAGTGCTTTTGGAATCGTAATTCTTTTATCAGTCTGGTTGTTCTCAAGAATGGCTGCTACAATTCGCGGAAGTGCAAGTGCACTCCCGTTGAGTGTATGAACGAGCCTGGTTTGTTTATCTCCTTTATCTTTAAATCTGCATTTCAGCCTGTTTGCCTGGAACGATTCAAAATTCGAAACGGAGCTTACTTCAAGCCATTGTTTCTGTGCGGCAGACCAAACCTCGAAATCGTAGGTAAGGGATGAGGTAAACGACATATCTCCTCCGCAAAGTCTCATAATACGGTATGGAAGATCAAGCTTAACGATAAGGCTTTCGACATGGTTTACCATTTCATCAAGTGATTCATACGAATGATCCGGGTGTGCAATCTGTACAATTTCGACTTTATCAAACTGGTGCAGCCTGTTCAGGCCTCTGACATGAGCTCCCCATGAACCGGCTTCTCTTCTGAAACAGGGAGTATATGAAATATTCTTTACCGGCAGATCATCGGCACTGAATATAACATCCCTGTAAATGTTTGTTACCGGCACTTCCGCAGTAGGAATCAGGTAAAAATTGTCCTGGCCGACATGATACATCTGTCCATCTTTATCAGGTAGATTCCCTGTGCAGAAACCAGAGTCCTTATTTACAAGTATCGGAGGCAAAATCTCGGAATATCCCGCTTTGATTCCTTCGTCAAGGAAAAAATTAATCAGTGCTCTTTCAAGTTTCGCACCCTTACCCTTATATACAGGAAATCCGGCACCAGTAAGCTTTATTCCAAGATCAAAATCGATTATGTCATATTTTTTTATCAGTTCCCAGTGAGGCAGAAAACTGTCAGTAACTATAGGCATTGATCCTCCTTCACGTACCTTTACATTATTTTCTGCACCGGATCCTTCAGTAACCGATTTATGAGGCAGGTTAGGTAATTTAATTATTTCATTTCTCAGTTCTTTATCTACGGGGATTAGACTTTCGGTCAGAGATTTTATTTCAGCCTTGAGTTTATATGTTTTTTCCTTTGCTGTTTCAGCACCATTTGTTCGTCCCTCTTTTATCATGGTCCCTATCTCTTTCGAGATCCTGTTCATTTCTTCCTGCA
>CAZTXH010000497.1:0-1584 GCA_964617415.1 uncultured Rikenellaceae bacterium
ATCTCAATCTGTCTAAATCATCGATATATTTGCCTGTATTTATACAAATAAGTCTGTCGTGAGCTTCAGCATCTTCAGCATTAATAAAATGTACATCATTTGTTGTTATAAGTTTTACATTATATTTTGTTGACAGTTTTTTGAAGACTTCTATGACTTTCTGTTGATTTGGAAATACAGTTGTGTCGGCATCAGGGTCGTATGTCTCATGGCGCTGAATCTCGAGATAAAAATCATCCCCAAAGATGTCGAGGTAACTTTTTAATGCAGCTTCTGCTCCCTCTAATGTACCGTTAAGGATCTCATCAGGTATCTCCCCGGCCAGGCATGCTGAGGATGCTATAAGTCCTTCGTTGTACTTCGTAAGCAATTCTTTGTCAACTCTTGGTTTATAATAGAAACCTTTTATCCAGGCTGTTGATATAAGCTTAATAAGATTTTTATAGCCGGTTAAATTCTTTGCAAGCAGGATAAGGTGATCTCCGGAACGGTCCTCCTTTGCAGTAACTTCTGTAATAGACCGTCTGGCGACATACATTTCACATCCTATTATTGGTTTTATTCCCTTTTTGGTAGCTGTATTATGAAATTCCTTGACGCCAAACATGTTACCGTGATCAGTAATGGCAAGGGAATCCATTCCCAGTGATTTTACCTTATCTATAAGCGAAGAAATCTTGGATGCTCCATCCAGTATAGAATACTGGGTATGAACATGTAAATGTGAAAAACCAGCCATTAAAGGGACAAAATAATCAATTTGATAAGGTAACAAAAATAAGCAAAAAATGAGATAAAACAGGACTATTTCAGCTATTCACCGGAAATAATCCGCAAATCGTTTTGTGCTATTCATAAACCCGGATATGCAATCTGTTGATTGACATTATTGATCATGGAACAACTTGTTTAATTTCAATTTCTCAAAGTGACATAGTAGTCAATATTATGGACAGTAAAAGGAATCAATGTATTCCTCACTATTTTATTATTAACCTAAACTATTAGCTATGAGAAAACTTCTCTTGATGTTTTTAGTTTTTTGTGGGTTTATGCTTTCAGCCTTTGCCCAGCAAAGAACTATTTCTGGTACTGTGATCTCTTCTGTTGAAGGAGAAGGAGCTATGCCGGGAGTATCTGTATCTGTGAAGGGTACCACTGTCGGTATCATTACGGATATAGACGGCAAATATACTCTTGCTGTTCCACAGGAGGCAACGACACTTGTTTTTTCTTACATAGGTATGAAGAAACAGGAGATTGAGATTGGGAACCAAACAGTAATAGATGTGATCATGGAACCTGATGTTTTAGGCCTGGATGAAGTTGTTGTTACAGCTTTGGGGATATCCAGGGAGAAAAAAGCCCTGGGATATGCAGTTCAGGATGTTAAGGACGATGTAATAGAACGTACGGGTAATACTGACCTTGCTGGTGCAATGCAAGGCAAAATTGCAGGTATTGACATTAAACCCTCGAGTGGTATGCCCGGTGCTTCATCACAGATTGTGATACGTGGTGCCCGCTCTTTTACAGGAAATAACACACCTCTATATATTGTAGATGGTATGCCGATTGCCTCAG
>CAZTXH010000498.1:0-1573 GCA_964617415.1 uncultured Rikenellaceae bacterium
AATAATGAGCATTATTTCCTGATGAGGGTATTTCTCTGTCTTACTATTTCATAGATCATAATACCGGCAGCGATTGATACATTAAGTGATCCTATTGTACCACTCATAGGGATTTTTACCGTGTGATCAGCCAGGGCTCTCAATTCACGGTTGATACCCTTATCTTCGGAGCCAAGTACGAGTGCTGCCGGACCTGTCATATCGATTTCAGAAGCACTTATTGCTGACCTCTCTTCTGCACATATTATTCTCAATCCTGAATCCTTGAGAAACCTGGTTGTTTTTACAATAGATCTCTCCCTGCAAACCGGGAATGTATGCAAAGCTCCTGCAGATGCCTTTACTGCATCGGCATTAATCCTTGCTGATCCTTTTTCAGGTATCACTACTGCATGTACTCCCAGGCAATGGGCTGTTCGTACTATCGATCCGAAATTTCTTACATCTGTAACACTATCAAGAACAAGTATCAGTGGATTTTCACCCTTTTCAAATATCGAAGGCAGAAGATTGCTGATATTTTGGTATTCAATAACTGACAACCATGCAAGAATACCCTGGTGATTTTTTTTAGTCACAATTTCAATCCTCTCCAGAGGTACTATCTGAAAGGGAATACTATGTTTCTTTACTTCTGACATTAGCTCGTGGTAAAGAACACCATGCAGCCCCTGTTTTATCAGAATACGGTCAATCTGTTTTCCTGCCCTGATTGCTTCTATGACAGGCCTTAGTCCAAAAATGCAATCTGATTCCTTCATCAGGATCTTAGAACTCCTCAGGGTTATCAAGTCTGTACACAATGCCTTTTTTCCAACTGGCAATTGCTTGTTCCCATAAAGTCACAAGTGTTTCGCTCCGGCTAAGATAATAGTCATTATCAGTAAAGATATTTTTTCTCTTCCTGAAATTGAAAAAAAGGTACTCGTCTTTTACTTTGTATCTACTCCCCCATGATGATTTAATGACAGGTTTACGGTAACCCCAGTTCTCACCATCAGATGATTTATATACTTTATCAGGAGGTCCGTAGATTATATAGATCATTCCCCTGTCTGTACGCCAACCTTCTGTATAAGATGTAAAATAGTGGTTTGCGTAATAAACACGGGTATAATAGATACGTATTAGTTCACGTGCTTTCTCAATATTACCCCCGCAATCGATCCAGAATTCATCAACTGCCAGTTTCGGCCTGTCAGCATTATGAATTTCATTCAACTCTGTTTCACTGGCAAGGTATATTAACGGGTCAATCATCACCTCCGGAGTCGTAATTGAAGGAAATATTTCCCCAAGATTCAAAAAGGTGAATCCCTCTTTAATATTCCTTCCTGTAGTGACAACATATATGCCTTTTTTTGGCAGCATCAGGGGAATAGTATCAGAGTAAGGAATTGCAATGATGGTATCAGGTCCGTAGTCTAAGGTTTTTTCCGGAAGCAGCAATGATGGAGGGTAGGGAATCTCTTTGTAAGGTTGATAGTAAGAAATATATAATGAATCAATATAACCTTTAAGATAGATGAGATCAACATATTCATCTTTCTTCAGAATGGGTTTGAATATTTCA
>CAZTXH010000499.1:0-1551 GCA_964617415.1 uncultured Rikenellaceae bacterium
CTCTGCAACTCCATAAAATGGCGAACCAGGATAGGGTGTAAAAAAAGTAAGCCCGAAATCATGTATATCCAACTTTAACATAAAATTTATCGTCTGCATAATGGTTTCTTTTGTTTCTGTTGGATGACCTAATATAAAAAACCCCTTAACCCTTATCCCTGCCTCTTTAGTTAGAGCTACCGCTTGCTCAACCTGCTCTAAGGTAATCCCTTTCTTGATAAAATCCAGTATTTCCTGAGAGCCAGACTCTATCCCGAAGGCAACCTGCCAAAAACCGGCCCTTTTCAGCTTCACCATCAACTCTTTATCAATATTGTTTACTCTCGCATCACAGGAAAATGTCAAATCCCATTTCCGTTTAATTAATTCATCACAAATTATATGAGCTCTTTTTTTAAGGCTTAAGAACGAATCATCATTTATTTGAATATCCCTTATTCCATATTTATTATACAAGATACCAATCATCTCCAGCACGTATTCTGTGTCAAATGCCCGAATGCGTTCTCCTGTTACACTCTTATCGCAAAAAATACTTTTACCATAGCACCCACGACTCGTTATTATATGATTAGAGGGCAGTCTGCCGGTACTCATATAATTCGGCTGATAATATTTAGAGAGTTCCGGCAATAAATGCCAAGCAGGAAAAGGCAAGGTGTTGAGGTCAGCAATATAGTCTCGTGGCTCCGTAAGTATAATTCTTTCACCGCTCCTATATACTATTCCTTTAACATTATTTAAGTCTCCACCCTCATCTAATGTTTCGAGTAATTCAAGAATAGTTATCTCACCTTCTCTCACTACGCCAATATCAAAAGACTTAAACATTTCCATTGTCTTAACAGGTGCTCCGCTGATATGTGTACCTCCAATAATAATAGTTGCATCATGCTCAGCTTTTAATCTATCTGCTACCTTAGCAGCAAAATTAATTGTCGGTGTTGTAGCTGTAATACCTACGTAGCGAGGATTATGCTTTATCGCTTCCCTACAACATTGTTCTATATCCATCCCAAATGCTTTTGAATCAATATACTTGATGCTATAACCCTGTTTTTCAATCACAGCTGCCACGCTAAGTAAGCCTAAATGGGGCAGCAAGCCTCTTCTGGATAAACTGGCTGCGCTCTTTTGCTTATATAACGCATCTGGCGGATCTATAAGTACGATATCGATTCCGCTCATAGTATCACTGCCGTACCTCATATAAAAAAATATTTAATCTCCCACCGATGTGTTTGTGAAGAACACGATTATACTTCTCCGTAGCGTTCATATAATCTATCACAATATGCCCTATACCTTTTGTGCCTTTAGGGCCGATAGTCATCCTCGCCGTTACTATCCATATTCTGTCTGTGTTTCGAGTTAATTCTTCAAACTGGGCGATAATATCCTCCGGAGGCATCTCAAACGAAAAAATAAGCCCTTTGCCCCTTGGAAAATCAAGATCTCTTATTAAACCATGCTTCTCAAGTTGGAGAGAACTGTTGCGATAATAGTAGTCAAACCCTAATTGTTCATTGCTTATCGGGAATATAATCATTT
>CAZTXH010000500.1:0-1545 GCA_964617415.1 uncultured Rikenellaceae bacterium
ATAGTCTTCTACTTAAATTATATAATTTACTTATCAGAAATCAAATTTTTAATATTACCTTTGCGATTCATTTTGAAAATAATTATTAATTATTCAAACTTTTATAACTATGTCAAAACTTAAAAGAGTCTACTCCTTTGGTAACAAAACTGCAGAAGGTAATGCAGACATGAGGAACCTTCTAGGAGGGAAAGGTGCCAACCTTGCAGAAATGTCCCGGTTGGAACTTCCGGTTCCGGCTGGTTTCACAATTACTACCGAAGCTTGCACAGAGTACTATGATAATAACTATACTCTTAATCCTGATCTGATGTCTGAAGTATGGGATGCTATGAAGCTGACTGAAGAGACCATGAATATGAAGTATGGTGATCCCGAAAATGCTCTTCTTGTATCATGCCGGTCAGGTGCACGTAAATCGATGCCCGGGATGATGGACACTGTACTCAATATAGGCCTTTGTTCAGCTACCATTCCTGGTTTTCTTAAAAAAACAAATAATCCGAGGTTTGTATGGGATTCATACCGTCGTCTTATTATGATGTATGCCGATGTCGTTATGGAAAAAGCAGAAGGTATTGAACTCGGTGAAGAAGAAGGAATACGTAAGCAGCTTGATGAATTGATGGTTGAATATAAAAAGCAGAAAGGGTATGAATCGGATACACAGATGACTGCCGATGAGCTTAAATTCATCTCTGAGGAATTTAAAAAAAAGGTCAATGAAGTTCTTGGCAAACCATTTCCTGATGATGCAAAAGAACAACTTGAAGGATCTATAAACGCTGTTTTCAAAAGCTGGAATGGTAAAAAAGCTATCTCATACCGTAGAATAGAAGGTATCCCTGATGACTGGGGTACTGCGGTTAATGTGCAGGCAATGGTATTCGGAAATATGGGTGACACATCAGCTACCGGTGTTGCATTTACACGTAATCCTGCTACCGGAGAAAATCTTTTCTATGGAGAATGGCTGATAAATGCCCAGGGAGAAGATGTTGTTGCGGGTATACGTACTCCGAATCCACTTAATAACGAAACGAAAAATGAACAGAACATGCATCTTGCCAGCATGGAGGAGGCTATGCCACAGACATACAAAGAACTATGCGACATTCGTTATACCCTGGAACATTCGTTCCGCGATATGCAGGATATAGAATTTACTATACAGGAGGGTATTCTTTACATGTTACAGTGCCGTACAGGAAAAAGGACAGGTACTGCTGCCCTTAATATGGCGATGGATATGCTTCATGAAAACCTCATTGACGAAAAGACAGCAGTCTTACGTGTGGATCCGGCCCAGCTTGACGAACTCCTCCACCCGATCTGCGATCCTGAAGCAGAGAGTAAAATGAAACCTTTAGTTAAAGGTCTGCCTGCAGGTCCCGGAGCAGCAGTGGGAAAAGTGGTTTTTACTGCTGAAGATGCTGTGATATGGCATCGTAAAGGTGAAAAAGTCATTCTCCTTCGTGAAGAGACCAATCCTGAAGATGTTGAAGGTATGCGTGCTGCCGAAGGTATTCTGACAGCCCGCGGAGG
>CAZTXH010000501.1:0-1535 GCA_964617415.1 uncultured Rikenellaceae bacterium
CTACATCTCTCCACACTGATTAAAATAAAAAAAAAAAATCAGCGACAGACCTTTATACATTAAAGTAGTACCTCCACCTAAAATAAAATCAGGAGATACCGTTCCTATTACATCAGGTTCGCCGATTAACGGGAAACCATGATTCGGTGAGCCCGGATTATCTTCAACTACTATGTTACCATTATCGTCACGAACAAATGAAACTCCATAAATAACAGGGAAAGTAGCATCTATACTTGCCCTGACCTGGGGAGTAGTAAATCCTCCCAGAAAGATACTCTCTACTCCCTCAGCCAATTCATCAACCATATTTTCAATTTTTGAGAAGTTTATATTTATATCCCATTGAAAGTTGCCAACAGATACCGGAGTAAAATATAATACAGCCTCGTGACTGATTGTATGTACCTTACCGCCGTTCATTAATAATGCACGCACACCAGTGGAACCTGCCAGCGGTACGGAAAATATCTGGTCTACTACATCTTGCCTTGAGAAAGTATAGTCAATCCCCAGACGATTCTGGAGGAATTTCAGGTCTGCTCCGATTTCATATGATTTTGTGTTCTGAGGTCTTAAATTAGGATCATATTCAACATTATTCGGAATATATGAATTTATTCCGCCTATGGGATAGAGTATCGGAGAGCCCGTCCACCAACCTCCTGAATAGTTAGGTGTGTCATAATAATTTTCTATATATGCACCTGCCTGTCCTACCTCAGCATAGGAAACTCTTAGTTTGGCAAAGGAGAGCCAATTAAGATTTTTCACGGCATCTAATTCTGATGCCACAAAACTGAATGATACAGAAGGATAAAAGAATGTCCTGTTATTTGTCGGCATTGTAGAAACGACATCATTTCTACCTGTGGTCTGAAGGAAAATAAGTGATTTCCATCCAAGTGATGCGCTTCCGAAAAATCCGACAGTACGATTCCTGTACTGCGATTCATTTGCAGTAACAATATTGGCATTCCTGATATGTGTCCAGCCTCCGAAATTGAAATCCTCACCATGCTCTGAATAAGTTTTTTGACTTCCATTATCAAACTCATTACCTAACATTGCAGTGAAAGTCAAGTCGTTGGCAATTCTCCAGTCAAAATCTGCTGTTAAAAGGGAATTTACATTAAAAGATGTAATACCATAATTATCTATTATACCCGTATTCCTCGAGTGACCATATTCAAAAATATCCTGGAAATTAGTAGTATATGAATCTGCTCCTATCTGATAACGGATCTTCAGATTCATGTTTTCATTCAGTGCTGCCGTATAATTTATATAACCATTACCAAAAAACCGATCGGTTTTTTCATTAAATACTGTATGCTCAGCCGACCAGTATGGATTATCAAAGCTTCCCCCCCTGTAATATATCTGATCATAAGGATCTCCAGGTACATAATAGGGATAATCTTTCAGGTTATAACTTGCAGGACAAGACAATATACCGGCAAGTGCCGCATCATTAGCTGAAGGAATCTTGTCAATATCTGTCTTTGAGAAATTTGCACTGAACCCAATATCAA
>CAZTXH010000502.1:0-1512 GCA_964617415.1 uncultured Rikenellaceae bacterium
ATTCAGTATTTTCCTTAATGGTCTTTGACTTTTAATAGTATCCTGTTTCCGGATTATGTGATGTATCCTGTCCAGAATATGACTGGTGTCAACACCTTTTGATTCAATATCCCTGAGCATAAGGTCCCAGTCTTTATTGATACGGTTACAGAGGTACAGATTGCTCTCCCCCTCAACAAACAGAGATTCCACATATTCTCTTTCCTTTTTATCCGCCCCTCCGTTTACGTAGCGTTCTATTCTGTCAATATCTTCCTGTTTCAATGTGCCTTGTCTTTATTAGAATTTTACTTTATCATACCTTTTATTATTGTTATATCCATAAGAGGATCGAATCTCATGTTTTAAAGTGATATTTTTTACAGAAGACCGAGGGCGAAAAGCAGTTGGCAAGGCTTCGGCTGATAAAAAACGACTGCATGCCTGCCCACCGTAACGCAGTGAAGGTGGGATTGCATGATTGATTGTGATTTGTGATTTAAAGCTTTCTTGCTCTGCGCTCTTAACCCTTAGCCCTTAGAAAAAAACTGGCAGGTATTTCCGTAATAAATTTTGTTTAAACTGCAATAACCTGCCAGTGCCCTACTAACTAACCCAACCCCTTTTCTGATGCATGAATACTACCCTGTTCTGAAAAATTCAATTAAACAATCGTAATGTATTATTAATAATTTATATCGGGTTGTTATCTATTATATCCTTAAACTGAATGAATCTAATATAGAAACATTAATTTCTTTACTTTCATTCAGATTATGAACTTATTAATGTTAGGCTCAGTAAAAAGATCTGCTATTGCAGATCTTCCCTGGTCAGCTCATTTCGTATGGTTTTAAGGGCATCCGAAATATAATTATCAACAGTGCCGGGAGAAAGTTTAAATTCTTTGGCAATCTCTTTTGTTGACATCCCCTCCTTGCGGCTCTTTTCGAAAATAGTCCTTTGCCTTTCGGGTAATTTGTCAATAATTTTTTGTGCCCGGTCCAGAACAGAGCGGTAATCAATACCTTCTTCTATCTCGGATGTGGCGGGAGAAAAAGTGTTCAAAACCTCGCTGATAAACCTGTTATGATATTGCCTTCTGCGAAAAAATTTACATATATCATTATAAGTAATAGTAAAAAGATATGACCTGAAGGAGGATTCTTTTAAAAGCCTATTACGATTTTCCCATATTTTAAGAAATACAGACTGAATAAGCTCTTCCGAGTCATCATGCGACCTGAGGTACTTCATGCAGAATAAATAAAGCTTGCCCGAATATCTCTCATATATCAGGTCGAAGGCTTCAACATCCCCCTTTTGAAGCCTTTTTACCAGATCAAAATCACTCAGAAACTCGTTCATTTATTCTAATCTTACTTAATATCTTCTACAAATATACCCTATAATTATAACAAGATCATATCAGATCTCATCTCTGAGTATCAGTTTTTATGTTAAGCTGTCTGATCTCTATATTTCAGTGCGTACTTCTATACCACCTCCGGCAGCACGTACGGCGCCCTGTAT
>CAZTXH010000503.1:0-1509 GCA_964617415.1 uncultured Rikenellaceae bacterium
AACCTCCTCATAAGGAGGTGTCTCAAGGAGTGCATTTATAACCCTGTCTTTTATGTGAGAGAACAGGATTGCCTCCAGTTTTACTTCTTTCTCAAAATGAATTTTACCCTTTTCGCCAACAAAAGGATGGCTCTTATCCCCTGCCCTGAAGCTACCTGTACCCGGGGTACTGAAGCTGCAGTTATCATAATTTCCTGTCACTCCTGCCCCGGCTGTGAATATTGCTTCGCGTACCTTATCCAGATCACTCTCAGGTACAAACGTCACAAGTTTGCACAATTTGTTTTTAAGCGGCGACAGAACCCTGACATTTGTAAGATTGAGTTTTTCAGCCATTTTTCTGCTAACACCAAAATCCATAACATCAAGGTTTGTATGGGCTGAATAAAAAGCTATATCATTTTTTATTGCCTTTAACAATATTCGTTCTGTCTCTGATTTCCCTGATAGACTCTTAATCTCTTTAAAGATCAGGGGATGATGAGATACAATAACATCGCAACCGGTATGCAGTGCTTCTTCAATGACCTCTTCTGTTATATCAAGGGTAATAAGAGCTGAACTAATATTTTTTTCCGGTAAACCTACCTGTAATCCTGAATTATCGTATCCCTCCTGGTAGGAGAGTGGTATTGCAGAATCAAGAAATGATACAAGTTCTTTTAATTTCATAGCTGTTTAATCATTTCGTTGTCTCCCAGTATTTCCTCGGAGGACTTATATATTGTCTCGCATGTCAATAAGCAGACCTTTTATCTTTTTAAGTGATTCACTGATTTCATATTTATAATCAATCTCTTCCTGCTTCCCCGAGACTCTTTTTTTGGCACCGGGAAGAGTCATCCCCTCTTCTTTCAGAAGATGATGTATGATCTTCAGGTTTTTTATATCTGTTGGAGTAAACATCCTGTTACCCTTTTTATTCTTCATTGGTTTAAGGATGTCGAATTCATTTTCCCAGAACCTGATTGTTGAGATCGGTACTCCCAGTATTTTGGCGGTCTCTCCTATTGAATAGTACAATTTTTCAATTTGTTTTTCCTTGTATGGCATATTTTAATTATTTATAAGTTATATCACCATTATCTGAAATGTGTATCAACGTTTCCGGAAAATCAAGAGTTACAAGATCCTGTATTTTCCTTATCACCCGATTATCCGGATCTATTTTTACACCTGTTCCTGGTTGTTGATAAACAGGTATAATCTTGCCTTGGAGGAATTTACCCTCAAAATCTACATTGACTTTTACTACAGGGGCAATCCCGTTAGGTCCCCTAAGGTTAAACCTGCCGTATGTGCAGAAATTGCCCAGACTATATGCAATAAAACGGTTACGGTAAACTTCAATTGCTCTTGTAATATGTGGCCCGTGACCAAAAATAATATCAGCTCCTGCGTCTATCATCATATGGGAAAATTTATAAACATCTCCCCTCTTCTCAGTAAACATCATCTCTTCAGCCCGGGGTACACGTTGATAATTTGCTCCCTCAGCACCACCATGAA
>CAZTXH010000504.1:0-1502 GCA_964617415.1 uncultured Rikenellaceae bacterium
ATATACTTCATATGTACTATGAATATGATAAGGCAGATAACGTGACATTGAAACAGAATGTATATAACTATTACTATACTGAGATGTATGACTACGATGATTTAAACAGGCTAAAAAGTGCAAGCTCTTATTTATACGGTTATAAAAACTATGAATATAACGAGATACATAACATTATAGAAAAAGATGGGAGAAGGTTTAGTTATCTAGATGAGAAACCGCATGTATTATTAAATGATGGGATCTGTACTTATAAATATGATGCAAATGGAAATATAATTTCCAGAAGCGATGGTAAAGACTTTACATATGATTATGAGAATAGACTGGTATCCATTTCTGATGGTCGAGTGTGTTCATATGATGCCGACGGGGATCGGATATTTAAGTATGAAGATGGGGTATCAACTTTGTACTTTTTTCCACAATATGAGGAAGAGTACAATAGTGAAGAAAAGACGCCCAATAGAATAAAGTATTATTTTGCTAATACCCAGCGAGTTGCCAGAAGGTCAGATAGAGATGGACTGCTGTTTTTTCATTATGATCATCTGGGGTCATCTGTAAGAATTACAGACAATACAGGACAGCTTATTGGGATGTTTAAATATGCACCATATGGATCTGAATTAGTAGGATATATACTGAATACGATTTCTGAATATTTATATATAGAGAATGAGATCATCACAGGCCTTAAGGAATATGCGGCACGCGAAACACTCACTGTGGTGGGATCAGTTATAATAGAAAATGATGCATTGGTAAAACTTACTGCTGGTAATAAGGTGGTTATAGGTCCTGGAGTAAGAATCCTAAACGGTTCGGTTGTAAGGATTCAGGTAAACCCAACTTTAAGTGAACCTGAATCTGAAATTAATATAAAATATCTTTTTACTGGAAAAGAGAAGGATAAAAGCGGTTTATATTACTATGGTGCGAGGTATTATGGAGCTGAGTGTGCCAATTTTATTTCGCCTGATCCTGTGTTAGCTGGATTGAATAGATATGCTTACTGCCATAACAATCCTGTAAGATATATTGACCCGAGTGGACATACCCCTATAATTCCACCTGGATCATCGTATTATGATCGCGCAGATAGCTATGGAAGTAGTTATGGATTAAATTATTATAATGTCGTTTCATATGAAAGCCTCAATGAACAAGGACAAATAAATGGTGAAGAAACAACTACAATTACTCAAAATGAAGATATAGATGATCTAATTTTGAAGTTCCCTTTGATGTTCAACATTAACTCTCTTTATTCTTCAGAGCTTGGGGTAGATATATTTACAATGAAAATATTTGAAATAAATGATAATCTATTTAATGGCTTTTTTGGACGGTATGCTCTCTATGCTTTCCTGGCAGCTAATACAAAAACAGGTTCCGGTTCGCATATATATGGAGTAGATTTTAATACAATTTTTGACCCATCTTTTAGACGTGCTTATAAATCAGGTGATATTTCAATTGCTTTTATAATTAATGAAGAA